>CAZLTF010000078.1:0-2929 GCA_964562195.1 uncultured Bacteroidales bacterium
GTGGTTATAGCTGGGGAGGTACCGGTTTGTGGGGATTGATGCGTCGGGAAATTAATAATCAAATCAGGGAGTTAGACCTTAATAGTCCTTATTATTCTGCAACCAATGATACGATTTTTTATCCGAGACGCTATGATGCCAGTTCACAATACACTTTCGACAAAAGACTCAGGGAAGCAATGGGACTGGAGGTAGATGGCTTGGATTTTATCGTCACGGATTCATACAACTATATCGACCATACTATCCAATATTATGATAAAGACGGAAATCTGCATACTACCAAATTTGACGGCTTTGACATAAATATGTTTAGTCCGGATGAATTAATCAATAATGGGAACTCTTATGCCAGTGCTTACGGTTATGATGTGTATGGCAATAAACTGAGTAGCAGACCCACCTTCGATGATTTCTTTACCGGCAAGGATGAGAATGGTAATTTTACGAGACTTATTGCACCATTCCAACCTATCTATTTAGCCGGTTACGTTCAAGATAAGTTTTCTTTTGATGATTTGATTTTTAATATCGGACTTAGAGTGGACAGGTTTGATGCGAACCAGCCAGTATTGAAAGACCCGTTTTTGTTGCGTAATGCAAATACGGTAAGTGAGGTTAATGAACTTGCCGGAGTAGAAGTGTCGCATCCCGAAAATATGGGAGCGGATTATACGGTCTATGTGGACAATTTCAAAAATCCCACAAAAATTGTAGGATATAGAAGCGGTACTGTATGGTATGATGGAGATGGTAATGAAATTAGTGATCCTACCGTATTGGATCAAGGTGCAGGGATAAATCCTTACATATCGGATACGACGCTCTCTTCCAAAGTCTTCAAAGATTATGAGCCACAGCTTAATTTTATGCCCCGTATCTCATTCTCTTTCCCGATTTCCGAAGAAGCCTTGTTTTTTGCTCATTACGACATCCTGACTCAACGACCTACCCAACGATTGTATTCCAATCCTGCAGTTTATCAATATTTCAATACTTATACAAAACGACCTATCAGCAATCCTGATTTGAAACCCGCTACTACGATCGAATATGAAATTGGTTTCCAACAAAAATTGAGCAAGACTTCCTCTCTTAAGATCAATACTTTTTATCGTGAGATGAAAGATGATATTCAAATTTACAGGTTCAACAGTGCTTATCCGAAATCTTATACTTCATTCAATAATATTGACTTTGGTACAGTGAAGGGAGCTACAGTAACCTACGATTTGAGAAGAACGAATAATGTACGTTTAGTAGCCAGTTATACCTTGCAATTTGCTGCAGGTACCGGCTCAAATGTAAATACGGCAGCCGCTTTGGTCAGTGCCGGACTTCCAAACCTCAGGATCCTCAATCCATTTGATTATGACAAACGTCATAACATTAATTTAATGGTAGATTATCGCTACGCAGATGGGAAAGAATACACTGGTCCTGTATGGACAAAGAAAAACGGTGAAGTGGTACAATTGTTGAAAAATACAGGAATCAACCTTTCCATTAACGGAGGTTCGGGTAAACCTTACACGGCTCAAAGAAATGTGAGAAGTGTGCTTGTCAGTGGTGTGAATGAATTGGAAGGAACAATTAATGGTTCGCGTTTGCCATGGCAATTTAGAACAGATATGAAAATAGACCGAGATATTGACATTAAAATAGGAGAAAATAAATATCTCTCTCTGAATGCATATATTCTGTTTTTGAACCTATTTGATAATAAGAATATTTTGGGAGTTTATAGAGCGACAGGAAGTCCATATGATGATGGATACCTCATAGCACCCGAATGGCAATCGGATATTGAATCTAAAATAAATCCTGATTCCTACAGGGATTTGTATTCTTTATATTTGATTCGTCCGGGCAATTTTAGTGCTCCCAGACAGATTCGAATTGGTTTAACCATTAATTTTTAATTGTAAATAATAAAAACAATATATCATGATGAAAAAAATACTTCGTTATTGGATTTTTACCTTGGTATTTCTATTCAGTGTAAACATGGTGTACGCTGAAAAGAATGTCAATTCAAAATCCTCAAAACATTCGAAAGGAACAAAGATCGCGGGTTGTGATGAATCTACAGGATATCAATTCCTGCAATTGAATAATGTTCGAGCTCGTGTCAATACAGGAGGAGATATGTGGTGGGACATGGATGGACTAGCTCAATATTTCATTCCGGCTGAGGGACGAAAAACTTCTATGTTTGCTGCCTCTCTCTGGATTGGTGGATTGGATATTAATAACCAGCTCAAGATTGCGGCTAATACTTATAGACAAGATAATAGCGGTGATTTTTATCCGGGACCTCTTACGATTGACGGGACTGCTGCCATCTCCAAAGATGTCTGCGGCATCTGGGATAAGATGTTTGTAATCAACAAAGCAGATGTCAAAGAGTTTGTCGGCTGGTGGGAAAGTGAGAACAGGGATGAGGAATATCCCGGATATACGATTCCTTTGTCCATTTTGGATTATCCTGCTCACGGAAATGAAGCACTCGGGCAATCCAAATATTTAGCTCCGTTTTTTGACCGCGATGGTGACGGATTATATAACCCGTCCGAAAGCGGTGATTATCCCTATTATGATTTTGATAATTCATTGTGTCCATTAAATTTTGCAGGAGATATCAATTACAAACCTGCCGAGACGATGGAATCCGAATATTATGATAGTTACTATGGAGGTATATTAGTGGATCAAGTGTTGAAAGGCGATGAGACTATATGGTGGGTTTTTAACGATAAAGGAAATACGCATGGTGAGACGGAAGGAGACCCTATCGGACTTGAGTTTCATGCACAAGCTTTTGCTTTTACGACCAATGATGCTATCAATGATATGACATTTTATTCTTATGAGATTATTAACCGTTCCACCTATGTATTGACGAATACGATTTTTGCTCCTTGGGCGG
>CAZLTF010000079.1:0-2937 GCA_964562195.1 uncultured Bacteroidales bacterium
AAGAGTTCCATAATTTTTGTTTTTCCTTCTTCGGTGCGGTTCAGTGTAATATGTGCATTGATGACATCGGATTTACTTTTGCATTTATAAAGTGACAGCCAAGCATCATTCACGTCTTCATAGTATCCATCCATATTTACTTTAAAATAGCCGACATTTGAATCAATAAGTTTTGATTGCAAACGTGTCGCCTCCGTGATTAAGCCGAGTTTTTCGGAAGCTTCTTCAAAGGCTTCTTCAAACATGTGTTCTTTTTTTGTTTCTGCATTTTCATCTTCGATGGCAATACTTTTTCTACTTTTATCCATTGCTACGAGAAGATTTTCTTCCAATGCGATTTGTGCTTCCTCATCGGACATTTCTTCCCAACCCGAAAGCATTGCTTTGATCGCCGACAAAGGTTTGTGACCGGTAGTGGTAAGATAAATATGAATCAGCATAAACCCGATTAATAAAAATGCACCTATGGTATGAATATAGGCGACGGGCACCAATGGAAGTCCGATTTTTTGCTCCAAAAGTACGGAATAATACATATATACAGCTCCGCTGAAAACGACAATCGGAATTACCAGAATCCGCAAACCGAGATAAGTCATTCTTTGGAGGGGATTAAATTTATTATATACCGTTTTGTTGGTAGGATGCGGTGCATTTTTGAAAATTCCCGTGATGTAATAGTCAATCTGCTCCCGCATCATCTTCATCGAAGGAATATACTGTCTCCATTCGCCGGTGATAAAATTCCAGAAAAGGGTAAACACAATCAATATCATCAATGCCCAAGCAAGATTTCTATGCAACAAAACCGCCTCTTTGTAGCCTAATATCTCGTAAGAGCTATGCACTTCAAAACCGGTAATAGCCAAAGTAATAATCAAAGCGGCTTGTGTCCAATGCCAGAAACGTTCATATTTGGAATATATTTGTACTTTTTTCATCGCAACTAATTTTTAAAAGTTTGATTTTTTCTTGCTTACAATACGTATTGTCCCGTGTATTATCACTCCCAAGAAGACCAACAACAGGAATATCCATCCACCTTTGTCAATGACCGAAGAATGATTTCTTCCCGGTAGATAAAAGTCATTCGGTTTGGTCAAAACACCATTTTTGCTATGGCAATCGGTACACTTTAGTGCTTCGTCTGCTGTGGAAACCATATGATTGAGAGGCCAGTAAGCTTGGGTCTCAATAAAATCATACTTTCCGCTATAAGGTCTGTTGAGGTAATCCATCCCTGCTTTTGCAGAAGCCCCCCAGTCAAAATCTTTCCAGTAAGCCCCCGAACCTTTGGGACCAACAGTCTTGGGTTGGATCAGTGTTCTGTTTACAGGATCATAAAGTTGTTTGCCACGCATCACCTTCACTGGCCAGATTTTTGACCTTGAAGTAGAATCCTCAGGGCTAACATTATCGGCATAACTTCCTGACAATTTGTTTAATACCAAAGGTCTTTCATCCTCGCTGATTTTTGTGTCAATGGTCGTTGGTTCGGCATGACCATTAAACCATACATATTCGGGTTTGAGATTTTTCCCAAAAGTATGATCTCCGAGTTTTGATCCGTATTTATGCATCTTGTCTTTGGATACTTCGTGAAATTCTTCCCCGTCTTTGAGTTTCCCTGCTGTTGACCAATCCCAATAAACCAATGTCGGATTTACCTTGGCATAGGTCGGAATATGACAGGTTTGACAGGCGACTTGTTGATAATGATCGTTGAGGAGTTTGCTCCGGTGAGGACTGCCGGTATGGCATTTTTCGCAACTTACCTCTTTGTCGGGAGAGGTGGACATCGTATAGAGTTTTCCGGTAATATTATGATTATGCGTCTCGTGGCAATCGGTACAAGCCATATTTTGTTTATCCGTAGCCATATGAACATCAACCTCCGCCGTACAATGATTCAGCGCTTTCTCGAGATCTCCGTGTTTGACATTGTTTCCGCCACCCCCTTTGTAATGACAGCTGCCGCAATTTTCGCGCTGTGGAGCACCCACATTTTGAGCTACTTCCGCCAGATTTACTTTGGGATTTGGCATTCCCGACCCGGTATTAGGACCTGTGCCTGGCTTGGACTTTTTGTATTTTCCAGTCTCATCATGACAGATCAGACAGTCAATATTGCTTTGATTGGTAAAATCAAAGTTCTTATCTCCATAACCATAACCGGCATGACATAATGAACATAATTTCTCATTGGAATTGATCCCAACGCAAAAATTATTTAAAACGTTCTTTTTCCCTAAGTCCCGGATACCTCTGTTAGCGACAGTATCCTTTTTGTGCCAATTCCAATGCTCGGTTTTCATAAACTCCTCTCCTCTCCCGTTGTGGCAACTAAGACAAGCCTCCGTCACATCCTGAGGTTTTTCAAAGTCTTGTTGCAAAACTTCAAACTTAGAATGATCTACCGGAGTTACCGTCTTCTTCACTTCAATCTTTGAAGTAGGAAAATAGTCTCTATCAAAATCACTGTTATAAGAAAATACAACAATAAAAATGATTGACAAAGGCAACAAAACAACAAAAATAAACTTTAAATACCCATTCATCTTTTTAATATTTTTTTGGCAAAAGTATGAATGTAAATGAATGAATGTTTATTTATTTACCTTCTCTATTAAATTTATAGAACGTCTAAATAGGGTTCTCTAAAAGGCACACAAACATTTGAGAGAGAATATATTACACACAAATATCAACGATGAGTCCAGTCAAAAAACAAAGAAATTCAAAAAAGTTTCTTTTAGCGATATTTCAATTTTTCCAATTAACAGAAACAATAGCACCACCCAATATCAAAAAATATAAATCTTATCCAAAATAAACTTTTTATAAAAATTGTCTTTCCCTTGAACGGACTCATACATCATCATCTCACAAATTAACAAATGAAGACACTTCTGTGATTTTGAGCAGCCACTAAATAGT
>CAZLTF010000080.1:0-8319 GCA_964562195.1 uncultured Bacteroidales bacterium
CTTTTCCTAATTCCAATAAAAATTGAGTAATATTATCAATTAATTTGTCTTCCAACTCTTTTTCATTTGCCTCTTTTGACAAGGTAAGAAATTCAAAATTAAAGGGATCTTTCAATAATTGTTGAGCTAAATCTCCTTCTGCTTTGGGAAGGGTACGTTCAAAATTTGAAACTGCTTTGCCTTGTCGTTGAAATAAATTTGTTTCGATTTGATATTCCAATACCGAACGACTCCAGTTGTTGTTTATGGTTTCGGATATGTAGAAAAGTGCTTCATTGATATTCTTTATCTTTTTTAAAATCAGAATATGATGTCCCCAAGGTATTTTGGGAACAAGTTGTTCCCAATTTGAATGAATAAACGATGGTAATTTTGGAACAACTTGTTCCTGAATTATATATTCTTGATTGTAAAACAAATACAGCCTCTTGCACATTCTCAGATTATATTCAGAAAATCCTGTTATATTAGGAAACTCCCGCTTCAAATCCAAGCTCAATTGTTGAATAAAACCGCTTCCCCATTTTGTCTCTTTTTGTTTTTCAACGATCATAGCACCCATATCCCAATACAATTTTATTAGCTCCGAATTGACTTTCAGAGCCGCTTTGATTTGACTATTTCTGATTTTTGACTTTAAATCAATTAGCCAATTTTTGTATTCTTTGTTGAATGCTATTTCTTTCATTTTATAAATTGCGTTCTAAATAAAATCTTATCCTTTTGTTCTAAGCTCAGTACCTGAATAAGATCGTATAATATTAACCTAATAAAAATTGCTCAATCTCAGCAGCTACCAATTCGGGAGTAAACCCAAATTTCTCATCCAAAATCGTGGCAGGTGCAGAAGCACCAAACATTAATTTTCCAAATACTTTTCCGTTATCTCCCACCAAATTTTGAAGGGTGATAGGAAGACCGGAAGTTAAACCGAAACGTTTGACACCTTCGGGCAAAATCATTTCAAGATAATCAGGATCTTGTCTCCGGAAAAGCACTTCCGAAATCACCGAAATCACTTGTGCCTTAATGTTTTTTTCTTTTAAGATTTTAGCCGCATCCACCAAGGTACTTACTTCCGAACCATTGGCAATAAGAATAACGTCAGCTTCTTTTTCAGCAACTACTACATAGGCACCTACTTTCGCCTTGAAGGCTTCTTCGATGCGAGGCTGTTCAGCCGGTAAGTCTTTGATATTCTGACGGGAAAGAATCATTGCCGTAGGTGAATTTTGATTGTTCACCGCCATATCCCAAGCCACAACGGTTTCGGCTCCATCTGCCGGACGAAGCACCAACATTGCAGGATTGCCGGAATGATTTTGCATCTGTTCCATCAATCGAATTTGAGCTTCTTGCTCGATAGGTTGGTGAGTAGGTCCGTCTTCTCCTACGCGGAATGAATCGTGTGTCCATACATATTTCACAGGCAATTCCATCAAAGCAGCGATACGAACCGCCGGTTTCATATAATCCGAAAATACAAAGAAAGTACCACAAACCGGATGAATATAATGCAATGCCATACCATTGGCAAGGCTCGCCATTGTCAATTCCGAGACACCAACGTGCAAAAACGAACCACTAAAATCAGAAGGCGTAATTGCTTTTGACTTTTTCAAAAAACCATCCGTTTTATCGCTATTGGCAAGGTCGGCACTCATCACAATCATATTGTCATAAGTCTCTGCAAATTTGCCCAAAACCGTAGCAGAAGCATTTCGTGTTGCCATATTTTCTCCCAGTTCAATCTTATGAAAATCAAGAGGTAATAGCTTACCCTTTACAATCGCTTCCCAACGATTAGCCCGTTGTGGATTGGCTTGTTTCCACGCTTTGTATTCCTCGTTTTTTTGCTCAACAAAGGCTTTCTTATTTTCCAATACTTGAGTGAATAAATCTTTGACTTCGTCAAAAATTACAAAAGGATTTTCAGGATTTCCTCCGAGATTTTTAATGGTTTCGGCAATGGATGCGCCGGCTTTACTCAATGGTTGTCCGTGAGTAGAAACCTGATGTTCAAAAGAACTATTATCTGCCTTTACAGCACCTTTGCCCATAATGGTCTTGCCGATGATAAGGGTCGGACGAAGCTGCTCTTCATTGGCACGCATTAGAGCTAAACGAATTTCGTCAATATCATTTCCGTTGATGGTGATGACATTCCAATTCCAAGCCTTGTATTTTGCTTCTGTATCTTCACTGGTAACAGTATTAACAGTGGTTGCCAACTGAATATCATTGGCATCATAAAACATTATCAGATTGCTCAATCCATAATGTCCGGCAAGTCGTCCTGCACCTTGCGAAATTTCTTCCTGTATGCCTCCATCCGAAATATAGGTATAAATCTTATGTTGCATCCAGTCCCCGAAACGGTGAGTAAAATACTTTTCGGCAATAGCCGCACCGACTGCCATTGCGTGTCCTTGTCCAAGCGGTCCTGAAGTGTTTTCGATACCCCTTTTCACATCCAACTCAGGATGTCCCGGAGTAGGGCTCCCCCACTGACGAAATTGTTTCAATTCGTCCATCGAATAAGTTCCCGTCATTGCCAAAATCGAATATAACATCGTGGACATATGTCCCGGATCCAAAAAGAAACGATCTCTTATCGCCCAAGCTCTATCTTCGGGAGAGAAGTTCAAAAACTCTGAGTATAAAACACTTACAAAGTCTGCACCCCCCATTGATCCACCCGGATGACCGGATTTTGCTTCCTCTACCATTGCCGCTGAAAGTATGCGGATGTTATCCGCCGCTCTTTTTAATATTTCATTTGAATACATATTCTATTGTTTTATTTTTGCTGCGAAAGTAGAGATATTTTCTTTTAAGTATGCAAGATTTTATAAATTCTTATCCTTTGGTTTTGAACAATTTTGTAGTTGGTTTTTTTGAAAACGAAGGACGGACAAATGTAAAATTGAAAAAGGATTGTTAGTGGTTAGTGGTTAGTGGTGGAGAATTGAAAATTGAGAATTGAAAATTGAAAATTGAGAATGAGGATAATTAGGTAATTAGGTAATTAGGTTGGGGGTTGGGGGGGGACTGCTTGCTGCTGAGGTTTTTCCATGCCACAGATGTATGGGCAAAGCTGTCATTCCGAATGAGGTGAGGAATGCGTATAAAACATTGCTAAACATTGGACTCTGTGGCTATACGATAGGGATTCCTCCTCGCTGCGCTTGTTCGGAATGACAAGCCTTGATGTTTCCTTGTTAAAAAATCCATAAATCAAAGCGTATTTTGAAGGGGGCTTTGTTTTCTTTTGAATGCAAATGCTAATATGCAATTTTGTACTTAATTTTGATGTATATTTGCGTTTTAAAATATACGCGCTTGTATATGTTTATAAATTATTGTATTAAAAATGATAATATTCAAAAAGCATAAAATTCCCATAGACAAAAAAGCCATTCAAGCTTTCCATACGGATAGGCTCTTGCCTTATGAAAGGAAGGTGTTGGCATTTGTCAAAGAATGGTATAGTGAATCTCCCACTATTGTAGTGAAAACTTCAGGTACAACAGGAAAGCCAAAGGAGATGAGTTTTACGAAGGGGCAGTTAGTGGAAAGTGCGAGGCGGACAATCTCTTTTTTGGGTTTACAAAAAGGGGAAAAGGCTCTACTGTCTCTTTCTACGGATTACATCGCGGGGAAACTGATGCTTGTCCGGGCAATTGTTGGAGACTTGGATTTGTATGTGCGAGAACCGGAATCCAATCCTTTGCTTTCATTGGAAGAGGATATTGATTTTGCGGCATTTGTACCAATGCAGGTGCGGGAAATGTTGAGGGAGAAGGTGAGTTTTGAGCGTTTCAGAAAAATCCGTAATCTGATTATCGGCGGGGGTGTTTTGAATATCCAAACCGAAAAACAATTATCTTCTTTATCTCAAAATATCTATCATACTTATGGGATGACAGAGACACTTACACATATTGCGATGCGCCGGATTGCACCCAAAAACCAAAATTTTTATAGCGCTTTGCCGGGAGTTTCTTTTCGTCAAGATGAGAGAGCTTGTTTGGTGATTGATGTTCCTTATTTGTATAACGAAGCTATTGTGAGCAATGATATTGTAGAATTGTTAGATGAATATTCCTTCCAGTATATCGGTCGCTATGATAATGTGATCAATAGCGGAGGTGTAAAATTATTTCCTGAGGAGATTGAAAAGAGATTGGCGGACTTTATTGCCGTGCCTTATTACATAAGCTCAGAGTCCGATGAACGACTGGGGCAAAGAGTTGTTTTGAAAATTGAATCGAACAGACCGGTTGAGGGATTGGAGAAGTTGCTTACTGAAAGATTGGAAAGATATGAGCGACCTAAGAAGATCTATTATCTCAGTGAATTTGAACGGACGAAAACAGGAAAAGTGATTCGTGATTGATTCCGTCTTCGATGATTTTTTTAACAATGAGCGCTGACCAATACGGATAAATACTAATTTTGCAGCGGACAACAAATAAGATTTACATACCCCAGGGATATTGATCTCTCCCCAAACAATATTCGCCGGAAGTAAAAGCCTTCAAATCAATATCAAACGAAAGCTTATCTTGCGATCCGATATATGGTTCAATAATTTCTATGTGATATGTTTGTGTTTTAATATCGTAAACCTCAAATTCCACATCAAAAAGGCACATACAATCACAATCTTCTTTGCTTGCTTTCTCTTGGATGTATATAGTATCGTTTGAGATAGAGATATCGCAACTCAGTTCTCCGGGGCAGCAGTTAAACGAGGTATTTGTATGTTTAAATTTCAATGTATTAGCATTTTCCAGATAAACATAACTCACACTGGTAGTGTCACTTCCATAATCTTGCCCAACATAAACGGATTTTCCATTGTATTTGCATTCTGAGTGATTTATCAATTTTCCCTCCTCCGTTTTACTACAACTATATAAAATTGAAACGACCAACAGACTCAGTCTGAAAATAATTTTAATGTTTTCCATAGTACTTTCTTTTAATCATGGATAAACACACAGGTGTTTGGGTTGCTTTATAAAAATAATATATTTTTAAAATAAAATCTTATGCTTTGAGAAAATGAATATTGTATCACAAAAAAACAATCAACCGGCAATAATAGCGAGACAAAGTGATGGATGGTACAGCTTATTGTCCGGAATGAATGTCGAATTACAAAAGAAAAATATGCCATTTTGTCATTCATTTAAATAAAAACGCTCATTTTCCAAGCCAATAAGGCAGCTTTTTTGTGATGGAATAGCATTTGAGTGGGAGTTTTGTGAATTAAAAAAAATAATTAATAACATAAAAAATTAAATATTATGACAACAATTGTAAGAAGAAGAAACGCAGATTACAGTCCGATTTTCAATTCATTTTTCAATGAATTTTTTGCCAATGAGGGCGGACAAACAGAGCAAAGCAATTACATTCCTCCCGTAAACATCAAGGAAACGGAAGATGAATTTGAATTGACGTTTATTGCTCCGGGGATGCAAAAGAAAAACTTTGAAATTCTGTTGGACAATGACACTTTGAGTGTGAGCGGAGAAGTAGAAGAGAAGAAAAAAGACGATGAAAGTACATTCAGTAAAATGGAATACACTTTCAGGAGTTTCAAACGCAGCTTCACGCTTCCTATAGAGAAAATTAACACGGAAAAGATCGATGCGAAATACGAAAACGGAATTTTGCACGTTATTATTCCCAAAAAGGAAGAGGCAAAACCTCAACCTGCAAAGTCCTTTAAAGTGAAGTAACAACTTCATAGTTTTTTGGTAACACAAGGCTGCTTCGGGAAACCGGGGCAGCTTTCCTACTTTAGGGTCTGCTGAGAATCACAAAAGTGCCTTCATTTTTATAATTTGTGAGACAATGATGTATGAGACCGGTCAAAGAAAAGACAATTTTCATAAAAAGTTTATTTTGTATATGCTTGTTTTTTAAGCGAACTCTTTAATACAACTCCAAAAATTCAAACGAATTTTTTGTCCATTTCAAATAGCGAAGAAAATCTTTCATTGAAAGTATCAAAGAAGCAGTATTGAGATTGGGGTGAAAAGAAATAGAGTTCGCCTGCAAAAGGCTTTTATCCAAAAAAACATGAACATGATTTTCTTTATCGTTGATTAGTCCAAACGGACTAACGGAACCCGGCTTCAAACCCAGATATTTCATCATTCTTTTTTCGGAAGCAAAACTCAATTTCCCTTGTTTTAATCGCTGTTCCAAATCACGAATATTTAAAGATTGTTGATAATCAAGTACCACCAGATAGTGCCTGTTCCCTTTATGGTTTCTAAAAAAGATATTTTTGCAATGCGCAGCATTGAGATTTTTCCAGTACTTTTTTGCTTCTTCGATAGTCGGTGCCGGAGGATGTTCATGATATTCAAAAGGAATACCTAATTCATTTAATATATTATAAACTTCTTTTTGTCCATTCATTACTTATTATATTTATTTTTGCAAAAATAATGGATTCATTTATGATAAAAATAAAAAACATAAAGACAACTGCTTTCCTTTTCACAATAATCATTGCATTATTTGCATTCTCGTGCGAAAGCAAGGACAAAGCTTACCAAGAAATCCCTTATGTGTATGTGAATATTGACATGACACTTATCGATCTAAAGACAGTTAACGAAAGGGGATGGGATACCATACAAGGAGGTTACAGGGGAATCATTTTATACAAAGAAAGTCAATCGTCATATATAGCTTATGAAAGGGCTTGCCCTTATGACCCTTTGAAAGATTGTGCTTTGGTAGAAGTAGAAGCCGGAGGCACTACGATGATTGATTCTTGTTGTGATTCGCGCTATTTGATGCTGGACGGATCGGTATTTTCCGGACCCTCCTTGCGTTCACTCAAACAATATCACACTTTTTATGACGGACAACGATTGAATATTAGAAATTAATGATATGTTAGAAATAAAAAGCTTTACGTTCAATCCGTTTATGGAAAAAACATATCTGCTGATAGACGAAAAAAGTAGAGAAACAGCAGTCATAGATGCAGGAATGAACTCAAAAAACGAAAATGAAATATTGGAAGAATATATTCAAAGAAACAATATTCTCTTGAAGCATCATATCCTTACGCATGCCCATGTTGATCATGTCTTGGGAAGTGAATTTATATTGAAAAAATACGGGCTTTATCCTGAGATGCACAAAGATGGTTTGCCGATTCTCAAACAAACCGGACATTTCGTCGAAGTGTATGGACTAAGCCCTGTGCAAACAATCTTACCCAAAAGTTTTTTGAAGGAAGGAGACAAAGTGAATCTTGGAAAATCGGAATTACAAATTCTTCATACACCCGGTCATGCAGATGGAAGTATTTGCATTGTAAGTGATAAAGATCGCTTTATTATCACCGGAGATGTTTTGTTTAAAGACAGTATCGGAAGAACAGATCTTCCTACCGGTGATTTTGACCTACTAATGCACAGCATAAAGAAAAAGTTGTTCATATTGGGCAATGATTACCGTGTATATCCGGGACATGGAGGACACACCAATATTGGTTATGAAAAATCCAATAATCCGTTTGTTATTTAGAAAAAAGCAGTAATTTTGCCTCCGGTTTTTTTGTTCAGCAATATATTTTCTTCGGGGTGTAGCGCAGTCCGGTTAGCGCGCCTGGTTCGGGACTAGGAGGTCGCAGGTTCGAATCCTGCCACTCCGACACTTTTTCAAAAACATTTTCGATGCTTTTTCTCCGGTTTCTTATGTCTGGCTCTTGCCAACAAAAAATAATACCGGTATCCATCACACTACATTCTCTCCATACAACACAATAAATCAGCAAATTATAAAATGAACATCTATTTTTGTTAAAAAAGGTAGAAAAAAGTTTGTTAGATAGAAATAATATATATTTTTGCAGTCCTATTAAACAAGGTGAAGATAGGAGGAGAGATGGCTGAGCGGCTGAAAGCACAGGTTTGCTAAACCTGCGTACTCGCAAGGGTACCGGGGGTTCGAATCCCCCTCTCTCCGCAAGATAGTTTAATAGAAAGTTCGGGGTGTAGCGTAGCCCGGTTAGCGCGCCTGGTTTGGGACCAGGAAGTCGCAGGTTCGAATCCTGCTACCCCGACCGAAGCAACTTCAATATGGAGTTGCTTTTTTTTTGCATCAATTTTGTGCGTCCCGAAACTTCGGGAAAGTCGCAGCTTCGAATCCTGCTACCCAGACCGAAGCAACTTCAATATGGAGTTGCTTTTTTTTTGCATCAATTTTGTGCGTCCCGAAACTTCGGGAAAGTCGCAGCTTCGAATCCTGCTACCCCGACCGAAGCAACTTCAATATGGA
>CAZLTF010000081.1:0-15233 GCA_964562195.1 uncultured Bacteroidales bacterium
GATCGATTTACCGGATTTCCGGACAGATTGAATGTTAATACATTAAATTCATTTCCGGCATTTGACAAGTAATCCACATTTGTCAAAATGGGTGTCCCGTCGTATTCAGTGGTTGCGGAAACAATATAATCGTCGTCCGAAACACCATTTACAGTTATTTTGTACACTCCCGTACTTGTTTTGGACACTGTAAATCCACTGGAAGACCGATCTATAGAGATGTCTCCCCAAGAGCTAACAAATCCATAGACATAGGCTTTCATATCCGTATCCCCACTGGCGGGTGCGGTGAGTTTATCTTCTACATTCAAGTTACCGGTTTTGACATTGACATCACCAACAAAATATCCGGCATATACATCCGGAGCGTTTTTAGTTGCATTGGCATAAATAGCATAGTGTTTACCGCCTGCATTTGTGTCAATTATGTTATAAGAACCATATTTTTCACCGTTACCACTACCCGCCAAGATTCTGTACGCACCATAGTGCATAGCATCACCGGAATTACGAATATCAGTATAATCTCCGTATTGACTGCCTGTTCCATTGCCAGCTAATAAATCATAGTTGGCATAATGTGTTCCATTACCATCACCCATCAACACTCTGAATGTACCAATGTGAGTACCATCACCGGAATTAACAACTTCAATAGCATTCCCAAATTGCCAGCCTGTCCCCTCTCCGCTCAGAATATTGATATTGGCATAATGTGTTCCATTACCGTTGCCGTGTATTTTATTGTACATACCATAGTGCACGGCATCACCGGAATTACAAATATCAGTATAATTTCCGTATTGTTCGCCTGTTCCATTGCCAGATAATAAATTATAGTTGGCAAAATGAGGTCCGCTACCGCTACCACTTACATCTTTGTATGTACCATAATGCTCACCATTACCGGAATGATCAATTTCTGTATAATTCCCATATTGATTGCCTGCCTTATCACCTGATAATTTGTTGAAATTAGCAAATTGGTAGCCAAAATAACTTGAATTGTCCAATATATTTACAACCCCATATTTGGAAACTGCTTGTCCGGAAAGATTATTTATGATTCCGTAAATAGGAGATAGAGCGGAAGAGGTGTATATGTTGGTAGATATACCTACGACAGAGTCTAAGCTTGTTGAACTATTATTAAGTTGGATTTTAAGGCCTTTAGAGGTAGTGCTATAGATATCCAAAGTTGCCTTAGGGCTTGTAGTGCCAAGCCCAACTTTTCCATCTTGTCCCGGCTCAATAATTATGTTTTTTTGGATTATATCACCTTTGATGTGAAAAATGCTGTTAGTGTCAGGCAGGCTGCCGTCCTTATTGATTGCTACTTGTGCATTTATTGTGCTTCCAAAAACGGACAATAGAAAGCTAAATATTACTATTGTTAATAAATTTTTCATAATGCATATTATTTTTAATGTGTTTTCCTTTCAATTAATCAATGTGAGATTTACAGCAAATAAGCAATCAATGTGGATTTAGCTTTAAAATTTCTACGAGTACATAGACGATTGCTTAAGTGATAAGTCTTGGTTTTATTATTACACTTTAAGTTTTGTTTATTAAATAATGTTTTGCTATGTTGTTGAGAACTTGGCGATGTGTTTTTGTTGTCAATAGCACCATCAATACAAAATACGATTCCAATTACAGCGGATAAGACAAATATTATACTTTTCATACAATCTTATTGTTTGCGGTTAACATCCTTAACAAAAAGCCGGCAACACATGGGATGTGTGCCGGCTCTAAATAAAATGAAAATTACAAGTTATTATTACGTGTGTATTGCTCTAATATCTATTTGATTATTATGTATTAATTTTATTTCAAGTTTGGCAGAACGCATTTTCTCAGACAAATAAATTTTTTCGAAATCACTGTTTGAAAAATGATATTCCATAATTAATTTTTTATCAATATGTATGATTATTGTCCCTTCCTCTATCAATTGACCGAATGACAATAATAATGTTTCATCTATTTTTTGTGCTAAAAACATCTTTTATTTTTTCTGCAAAGTACGGCATAATGAAACGTACGACCAAAAAATACAGGTAACATAAAAGTCATCAACAAGTCATCAAAAGGTCATCAATCATTATTTTCGTGTATATTTGCATAGAAAAAAACGAGAATATTGAAAAATTCTATACACCTCTCTTTATCAATATATTACAATAGTATTTCAAATATCTTTTTTGTTATAATACGATGTTTTTATGGTCTTATATTGTGTTTTTTCTCATTTTTTAAAAAAAAGCATATAGTTTTGCAACTTATAAATAGAGATAATATGAATCATCCAAGAGTATTTTTTAGAAAAATTTTATCATTACTATTTGTCTTTATAAATTTGTCCGTAATGTCATATTCGGAGGAGGTTGTTGAAAATTTGAAACCGACTATAGACAAGACTCTGGAATACATAGATAAAGCCAATAAGAATATCTATTCATCGCCCAAAATATCCCTGAATGCAGCATTGCAGGCAGTCAAATTATCCAAACAATTGGAAGAAAAGAAATTATTAAGGAAGTCATATTCTTTGGTTTTGTATTCGCATTATATGCTTTATAATATGGATTCCCTTATTTTATATGCGGATACTCTGATGTCTATGAGTGACCTGCCGCTGGTTTCATTGGCAAAAGTCAATGTATTGCTAAGTATAGCTTACCGGGAAAAAGCAATTTATGAAAAAGCAATTTATTATGCGGAAAAAGCAATGGAGGAATATTCTTCCATCAATGATAGTTCGGAAGTGATGAATGTCACACTTAGTCTGGCAAATATTTATTTTGAGAAAGGAGCTAATGAAAAAGCAATGCCATATTATTTTAAAGTTCTGAAATATACCGAACAGAAGCAAGATACGGTTTTTCAGGCTCAAGTAATCGGATCTATCGCCAATGTCTATATGGAAATAGGAGAGAAACAAAAAGGACTTCAATACTTACTTGAAGCAGTCAATCTTCTCAAATTTGGTGAAAATGGATATGAGTATGCAACAAGCCTAAACAATTATGGTACGGGATTGAAAGAAATTCATAAATATGACTCCGCACTTAGCACATTTTACAAAGCCTTGGAAATATATCAAGATATTGGAAATAGAGATGCCATTGCCTCTGCTTTACAAAACGTAGGGAGTACCCAAATGGCTTTACATAGATATGAAGAGGGAATGAAAAATATGTATCAAGCGATGGAAATTTACAAAAGTATGGAGTTCGATGATGAGCTGGTAAATATTTATTATGACTTGGGAACTGTTTATCATCAAACCGGTCAAACGGATTCTGCTATTTATTACCTTACCAAATCCGTAAAATTAGCAGACCATATCAAAACACCCTACGAAAAAAAAGAATCGCTCTTGAGTTTATTTGAAATTTATAGAAAGAAAGGTGAATTTGAAAATGCATTGAATAGTTATATACAATATTCCCAACTCAAAGATAGCATCGCCAACCTCAAAATGAAACAGAGTTTTCAAGAATTGGAAGTGAAATACAAATCAACACAAAAAGAGCTGGATATTCAACGCTTAGAAGAACAACAAATCATAGATCAATCGCGCAAACGTCTTCTGATTATACTTTTTGTTGCCGTCTTGTTGTTGGCTATGATGGGGATTGTTATTTTGATAATAAAAAGAAGAAAAGACAATGAGATTCACCAACAAAAGCTAATTGTATTTCAACAAGAAAAGGATTTGGCAAATGCCGAATTGTCCGAAAAAGAAGCAGTGGAAAGAGAAATAAAAAAGGAACTCGAATTTAAAACCAAACAATTAGCCTCTCACGCTTTGATAATGATGCAAAAAAATACTTTTTACAAAGACCTCTCCGAAAATATTCATTCACAAATGCAAATGATAGACGGAAAAGGCAAAATAGCTTTGAAACAGGTCCAAAAAAGCCTTGAACAAAGTTTTAATATTGAAAAAGACTGGGATTTATTCAAATTGTATTTTGAACAAATGAATGATCAATTTTTTGACAAACTACGTGAAATAAATCCGAGATTAACCCCCAATGATTATAAATTAGCAGCCCTGATTAAACTTAATATGAACATTAAGGAGACAGCAACTGTTCTCAATATTTCGGCGGACAGTCTCAAAAATGCACGCTATCGGCTTAAACGTAAATTAAATATCAAATCTGACCTTAGTCTCCCCGAATATATTCAAAGTTTATAAACAGGAGAAAGATTTTGTTAGGTAGGGTCTGTCAGAAAACTCTCAAACACGTGAGAGAGAATAAATTACGCAAATATTTCAATAATAAAACACCAGAAAAACCAGCCTCTTTTCAAAAAAATCCTGCATATCTTTTATCACCAAAAAAGATATTTTTCGTCCACAGAAGCATCTTTCAATATAGAAAAACCTTATCATCCCGTTTCATCTCAGTAGCCGGATCATCCCCCGAATGCAAAACCTTATTACCTTATTGGATGTAGATTCATACATTTGCCGTGCACTTCGTATATTGAGTTATACAGGGGCTGCCAAAAAACTCTCAAACACTAGAAAGAGAATGAATTATGTAACAATATCAATAATAAAATGCAAAAGAAATCAGAGCTTTTTCCAAAAAATCTTGCATTTATGAGCCTAGTCAAAAAAACAAGCAAGCTAAAAAATGAAGGCACTTCTGTGATTTTCAGCAGACCCTAAATACTTGAAAAAAATCCGCACCTCTGCGATAAAAAAACCGGACTGTCAAGTCGCCAAAGGACAAAGGAAAATAACAATTTGAAGAAACAACAACAAAAGAAGAGACCTTGCGTCTCCTACTTTTTGAACTACCCCTCCTAATCCCATAATTGAAACAAAAAATATATTTCAAAAAAAAAGGTTCCCTATACCAGGAACCTTAGGTTGACCCACAAGGATTCGAACCTTGACAGGCAGTACCAAAAACTGCAGTGCTACCGTTACACTATGGGTCAGGAACTCTCTTTTTACACAATGCAAAGATATAGCATTTTTTTATTGTGCAAGTCTTTTTTTTAATATTTTTAGATTTTTTTTAATTATCTGTAATAGTGTCTTTTACGGGTGTATATGTTTGTATTATTGCCATCAGTTGGATCATCATATCCCGTGTTCCTTTGTTGGGATTGTAAGCGTATGCATCAAAAGTAACCACCTGTTGATTCTTTTCATCCACCAAAGTATAATTAACAAAAGGTCCTCCCATAAAATCATTTTCTACACGCCATAGTCCCCGGGTTTCTACGGCGAAGATTCCGTTGAAATTTATTTTTTTATGTACCGGTAGCATATATTTTTTCTCCGTAGTCATATAGCTGCCGTCGGAAGGTCCGGGAATATACATTTTGGTAATGCTGTCGCGAAACGAAATAATCCTCTTGCTCTGAAAAGCCAGCGTATCCGTATAAGGATAAAAATAGAGCAGTATTCCTTCGCCGGTTTTCTCCTTTTCTCTTCTCAACCAAACAAAATTGGCAGTCTTCTTTGCAATAAAAAAACCATTGGGAATTTCCATGTTCACATGATATGCCTTATGCAATGTCTCTATAATATTCTCATCGAGATAGGGTTTCATAAAACGATGCAAACGCTTCATTTCGTTTTTTGTAAATAATTGAGTAAGATCATCCCGTTTGTCCATAAATATTTTGATGAGACTCGTCTTGTCAGGGGATTTTATCCGGATCATCGTTTGGGGCGTAGCCCAAAGATCTGTCAATTTTTCTATTGTTGATGCAGGATAATCTTTGTCAATGTCCAAAAACAAAATATTGTGATGTGTCTTCAATACTTCCGAAGTCTCAAATCCGGCTTTGTCTATGAAAGAAAGTTCAAATAATACTTCCGGTTGAGGCAAAAGCTCAAAATCTTGATAGAAATGATAGCGAATAGTATCTCCTATCATACCTTTGATATCCGAATTTAGACTTGTTACCACCAGTATTTCCGCTGTCTTGCCCGAAGAGGTTTGTTTGCCGCCCTTGCTCTGCATCTCTTCGCATCCGCTGACAATCCATACCAAAAATGATACCCACAATAATACATATATGCGACTTCTCATAATGTCATATTTTTTATTGAAATAATACTCAGAATACTCAGGTTCATAATATCACAACAATCTTGCCAATAAATGTTGTGAAATCATACATCCGATATAATTATTTGAGTATCGTTGCCAAACATACTATTTTACTGTTTATCCAAACACAAAATCACCACTCTAAGCAAATCGACGGCTTGCAAAATACTCTCTTGAGAGAAATCTTGTGCAATGTATTGCGTAAAAATAAAATCTCCCAAATCCGTTTGATGATGTGATTTGTTTTTTTCGTTCAAGATTTTTGTCAAAACTTCTTTATCAACAATTTTGTATTGATCTTTCAGTTTATTTTTGAAAATATAAAGAATTGAAAAATACAAATTGTAAGTGAAATCCACTATTCCGTTGTCTTCTTCAAAAATATGATCCAAATTTTGTTGAACAAATGTACTCAAGTATGCTTGCTCGTCCAGCAAAACTTCGATGAGTCTTTCTTGCTTGTCTTCTGTCAATTTTTCAAGGTAATGAAGTGCCTTTTCGATGTTATTTTCCGTGATTATCATATCTTCGTTTGTCGATTTTTTTTCTTTCGGCAAAATTACTCAATATTTGTATAGCTTTGATATGAACATACTGTTTTTTCTTTTTAATTGTACCGGTTTAGCTTTTTGTCTCAACAACTACCGGCATATCTGATGATTGTCTGGTATATCAATTAGAGTTTGCCGAAAAACTATCAAACACTTGAAAAAGAATAAATTACACAATACTTCAATAATAAAACACAAGAAAAATCAGCGCTTTTTCCAAAAAGTCTTGTATATGAAGCCCGGTCAAAAAAAAAGATGCAAAGCAAGAGAACTTACTTCACATCTTTTCATTCACAAACCTAATTAATATTAATATTCCATTGATTTTTCAATCAAAATCGGACTCCAAGTGTGGCAACAAATTGACCGGTACTATTTTTTATGTTTGCAGGTTGGACTCCGTCCAAAACATAGGGATAATAGTTTTCTTTTTGAGAAGAATGAACATACGCCAAGTCGGCAAAGAAATATTCCGAACGATAACCAACTCCGGCGGTAACAAACTGCCTGCTTCCATCATTGATGTTATTTTTAAACGGGCTACCATAATAAGCGTATCCGGCTCTCAAGACCATCATCCCCAAATTGTATTCGCCACCGATTCGATAATTTTGGGCTGCTTTATATTTTAAATTAACAGCTTCATTTTCATCCATAAAATCATAATCGTCCGAACGCAATCTCATACTGGCATAATCGACATATTCTAAGTCAATATTTATCAATCCGTGTTTCCCGAAAATAAATCCCAGACTGCCGTTTGCCTTCCAAGGCGTTTTCAGTTGATAGTCAAAATTTCCGTCTTCCACCTCATAGACATATTCTGCCGTATCGATATCCGAAGACCAAGAAGATGACCAATGATCTTCCATATCAAACCATGTAGGTGAATGAATAGCAGCTCCTACTCTAATCCAGTCGTTGGCTTTGACAATCATTCCCAACTTGATATTTGTTCCCATTCCGCTGGTGTGCAATTTTTCTTTCAGATCAAAATGATCAAAACAATCTACCATTTTTTTATCATCAATTTCCGAATATGTTGTGATGTCATTGTATTTTATGCTGGGTACTCCGATTGTAATTCCTGTGTAGATCTTATCGTTAAAGTTAAATCCACCTGAAAAATACATTTCACGATGATAACCGGAAGTTTTTTTTATTTCGCGTTGAAGGATGTCTTTTCCATCGGGAATGACAGAATAATAATCTCCTTGCTCATTGACATTCACAAGATATGTTTCCCATACTTCATAAGGGGTATAGTTATTTTTATTGGCATCTATTGTATAAACATCAATCAAGGAGTTTTCATTATTTCGACCTTCCATAATACGGTATCCCGTGTAGTTTGCAAGCTCATTGAAGCCGAAGGCAAATTGCCATTTTTTGAGAACTTTTCCATTGGGACTATTGACCAAAATCATATTTCCATTGGTAAGATTAAAATGTTCTTCTCCGTCTTTGCGGGTAGTACCCCGGTAGGAAGCATCCGCCGAAGTAAACAATAAAGATGCACTGGCGGCATATTCCGTTCTTTGATACACTCCCAAGCCGGCGGGATTGAAAGAAGCGGAGGAAGCATCCGCTCCGATTGCTCCGTAGGCTCCTGCCATTGACATCGATTTGGCAGTACCACCGATGTAAGTACCGGAATATCGAAGTGCATCGACATCATTTTGTGCCCATATCAGGCTTGATGTGAAAAGCAAAATGATACTTGATATGAATATTTTTTTCATGATGATTATATTTTTCTTTAAGTGCAGGCAATTTCCCGCTTTATGATATTCTTTATAAACTTTTGTTTGGACAAAGTCAGACATAAAAGTCTTACTCGCTCCGGTGTTTGATATTTTGTACTTTATCTTCTTCTACCACTATGTGAAGAGCTACTTCTGCCGGAAGAACTTCTCGAAGAACTTCTTGAAGAACTTCTCGAGAAACTACTTGAAGAGCGGCTCGGTGAGCTATACGAACTTCTGCTGCTCGAAGAGCTTCTGCGGGGAGCACTGTATGAGCTTCTGCTTCCCTGGGATCTTCTGCTTGGCTTTGAAAAAGAGTGATTGCTTTTGCCTGTTGAGCCGGAAGATCTTTTCGCCGGTTTATAGGTAGATGATCGTCTATTGCTTTGTTTTTTGATGCGTGTGTTTTTTGCCGGTTTGTTATATCTGGGTTTGGGAGCATCATTTCTTTTGTGAGGAGAAACTTTTGCCGGTCTGCCATAATCTTTCCGGTACTTGGATTTTGGTTTGGAATAAGGTTGAGCCTTGGGAGCAATGTCTCTTTTTCCGGACTTCGGAGATGATACTTTTGTCCCGGTAGATTGTTTTACACCTTTGTGATTTCCGGAAGAAGCCGGTTTTTTGTAGCGATAGACCGGTCTTTTTGTTTCTTTCTTCGGATGATTTTTTGTATCCGGGCGGGAATTTCTCTTTTTGATATCTCCTATTCCGGCTTTTCTTCTATTCTCTTTTCTCACTTGATCATTGTTGCGAGATTGAAGTTTTCCAGCACTTCTATCTTCCCGGCGTTTGATATTGGAAGGATTGATTCTCTTTCGTTTATTTTCAGGTACCACTTTTCCGTTTCCCGTACCGGAATTTCGTGATCTGTCTCCGCGTTTTACATAATTTGTTCCTCTCGAAGCTCTATGTCCGTAGTTGTAATTATTAGAATAGGAGTGATAATGATTGTATCCGTAGTCATCACCATAATGTCCATCCCAATAACCATCCCAATAACCATTTTGATATCCGTGATAATATCCATACCGGTAGGAGGCAAAACCATAACCATAGGAATATGGATATCCGTAATGATAACCGTAATAAGGATAATAAAAACCGGAATAAAATCCTATATTCCAATAGAATGGGTCATCCCACATAGAAGTATAATAAAAAGGATCATAATAGGAATATCTGAAACGGGGACCGTAAAATCTTCTCAAACGGGAAGAATAATAGTCATCATCATCGTCATAATAATAATTGTAAATATACGTGTTTCCTTCGTCATCATCTTGATAGCTGCTATAGGATGATGAACCGGCGTAGGCATATTCGCTATCATCCGAAGCATATTCATCCTCATAGGATTCTGTTTGCGTAGCATAAGCGGCAGAGTACTCTTCGGCAGGTTGTGAGCTAACAATGCTTTCTTCTACGACCGTCGTTTGAGCCGGTTCTGCATCTTCTCCGGGCGAATAATAAATATCATCATAAACTGCCAAATCACGGGTAGTTGTACAGCTTGAAATGACGAAAATTGACAGTATAAATGTTGTTAGTAAAGTTTTCATGATTTTTTCCTCCTGTATTTTATTATTGTTTTACTTTTGTTGAATATTTAATACGTTATTTTACTTATTTTATTTAGTGTCAAAAGTACTCATTTTTTCATATCTGTTTACTTTTAATTATACATCATTTTTAAAAACAAATATTATACCAAACATTGATATGGCGAAGTTTTTAACAAAAAGAGAAGAAAATTATTCACAATGGTACAATGATTTAGTACTAAAAGCTGATTTGGCGGAGAATTCTGCAGTAAGGGGAAGTATGGTTATCAAGCCTTATGGCTATTCGATATGGGAAAAAATTCAACGACAACTGGATGATATGTTTAAGGAAACGGGGCATGAGAATGCCTATTTCCCGCTTTTTATTCCGAAATCGTTTTTTAGTAAGGAGGCATCTCACGTAGAAGGATTTGCCAAAGAGTGTGCTGTTGTCACTCATTATCGCCTCAAAAATGATCCTGACGGAAAAGGAATTATTGTAGATGAAGATGCAAAATTGGAAGAAGAATTGATCGTAAGACCCACTTCCGAGACAATTATCTGGGACACCTACAAAAAATGGATACAATCTTACCGGGACCTTCCTTTATTGATTAATCAATGGGCAAATGTTGTTCGTTGGGAAATGCGAACCCGTCTGTTTTTGCGTACTGCGGAATTTTTGTGGCAAGAAGGACATACTGCTCACGCTACCGAACGGGAAGCGGTAGAAGAGGCAAAAACAATGTTGGATGTATATGCGACTTTTGCCGAAGAGTGGATGGCAATTCCGGTACACAAGGGTAGAAAAACCGACAATGAACGTTTTGCAGGGGCTTTGGACACTTATTGTATTGAGGCATTGATGCAAGATGGCAAAGCTTTGCAAGCCGGTACTTCCCACTTCTTGGGACAAAATTTTGCAAAAGCTTTTGATGTAAAATTCCTTTCCAAAGAAAATAAACAAGAATATGTATGGGCTACTTCTTGGGGAGTCTCAACACGTTTGATGGGTGCACTGATTATGACTCACTCGGATGACAACGGTTTGGTATTGCCTCCTCGTCTGGCTCCTATTCAAGTGGTTATTGTTCCGATTTATCGGAATGATGAACAACGTGAAGCGATTACCGAAAAAGTAAATGAGATTGTCCAAGAACTTCGATCCAAAGGGATACGCGTGAAATATGACAACCGGGATACTCACAAGCCCGGCTGGAAATTTGCCGAACACGAAATGAAAGGCGTACCCGTCCGTCTCGCTATCGGACCACGTGATCTTGAAAACAAATCGGTCGAATTGGCTCGACGGGACACTTTGGAAAAAGAATCACTATTAATGGAAGGACTTGCCGATAAAATCGTAAATCTTTTGGAAATAATTCAAAAAAACCTCTACCAAAAAGCGCTTGATTTCAGAGAAGCAAATACCCATCACGTCAATACCTGGGATGAATTCAAAGAGGTAATATCCGGCAAAGGAGGATTTGCAATCGCCTATTGGGACGGAACACCCGAAACCGAACAAAAAATCAAAGAAGAAACCAAAGCCACGATTCGTTTTATTCCGCTGGAAGAAAATACAGAAGAAGGAAAATGTATTTACACCGGAAAAACAACAACCCATAAAGTATATTTTGCAAAAGCATATTAATAATTAAAAAAAACAAAAATTATGAAAAACGTAGTAAAACAACTGTTTATCCTTGCATTCATATTGATTGGCACAATTGTCAATGCACAGATGATAAGCGAGCAGCAAGCACAGATTGCCGCAAAAACCTATTTACAAAGTGAAGGAAAATCAAATCTTGTATTGCAAGATATGCGTCCTGTCGAGCAAAACAATCTGATTGTCGCATACATTGTCAATTTCAAACCTGCATCATTTGTGATTGTAAGTGCGGAAAAGCAAGCTCCGCCGGTCTTGGCTTATTCGGTACATTTTACGGCACCAGCCGAAATTGAAAATCCCGGATTTGAAGAATGGATGTTTGCTTACGGCAATCAGGTAGCGGAAATTATTGAGAATAATATCAAGCTTCCCGCAGCTTCCAAAGAATGGGATGCCTTGCTCAATGGCACATATTCTTCACCGGAAGGCAAAAGTGTAAGTCCGCTTTTGACCACCACTTGGGATCAAGGAACATATTACAATCATCTTTGTCCGCTTGCCTCGGGCGGTCCCGGAGGACATGTTTGGGCGGGATGCGTCGCTACTGCCTTGGGACAAGTGATGAAATATCACAATCATCCGGAACAAGGTACCGGTTCTCATTCTTACAATCATCCTGTTTACGGCTATCAATTTGCCAATTTTGCAGCTACTACCTACAACTGGAATAGTATGCCCAATGCGATATATTCCTATGATGATGATATCGCCGAATTGTTGTATCATTGTGCAGTATCCGTAGATATGGATTTTGGTGTGAACGGTAGCGGAGCTTCACCCGGCGCAGTCATTCCTGCCGTAAAAAATTATTTCAATTACAATCTCGAGACCCAAATGAAAAATAAAGATAGCTATTCCAATACAGAATGGATTGCTATGCTCAAGGAAGAATTGGATGCCTCCAGACCACTTTTCAGCGGAGGATACAATAGTAGCCAGACTGAAGGTCATGCCTATGTTTGCGACGGATACAACAATAGCAATAAATTTCATTTCAATTGGGGATGGAGTGGTTATTACAATGGTTATTTTTATGTAAATAATCTCAATCCCGGCGGGAGCAATTTCTCCTACGGTCAAAATGCTATTTTTTATATGGAACCGGCGGGAGAAGCACTCGCCTACATATCTTTGGAGTCCAATCTTGCTATTATTAACCCCAATCCACTGGAGTTTGGAGAATCGGCAATATTACCCGGACAAGTGCAAAACACAGGCGTTGCCGTTTTTGATGGTTGTATTTACCTTTCTCTTTATGATATGAATGACAATTTCGTCGGAGATATTGATTCAAAAGAGGTAATGGTGAACCCCGGCTCTACCAAAACCGTCGTTTTTTCCAATTCCAATATTAATTTCCCTGTCGGTACCTACGAAATGAGATTGTATTATCAACAGACTTGTACGGGAGATAAATTATTGGTACAATCAGGTGCTTACACTAATTCATACGAGATAAATATCATTGATCCGAACGCAAATATGGCACCACTTATTACGACACTCGAAGCCAATGAGTTGGGAGCTACTTATGCAGGCAATCTGGTTTTTGATGATGATAATTGGACAAAGGGAATTTTTCAAATAAAATATACCGACCTCAACGGTGATAGTCCCACTTTGAGTCAGATAAAATTGAGCAATGATAACGGAGGTAGTTTCACAGACTTCGATATGACCGGAGGAGAGGGTGATGTTGAAACCGGCAAACGTTATTATTATGCTTACGATTTTGGTGATGATCCTGCCACTTATGCCAATCATATTTATAAATTCAATTTTAATGATGGCAATGCCAATGCTACGGGAGAACAAGACATAGAATATTACATTCCCTACTTACAAGATGTCTTGCAGGTCGAAGATACGGTTACCAATACGACGATTACTTTCAAGGTGAAATATTTCCATCAAGGTGGAGAGATGCCGGTGATGATGAATTTGCAAACCAAAGCTCCCGGCAGTGACGAGTGGATCGAAACGGCAATGACAGCCGGCAGCGGTAGCGTTGAGACCGGAAAATGGTTTGAAACTACTTTTACCGTGGACAATACTACCGGCGACTGGAAATACCGTTTTGTCTTTACAGACGAAAAATCCATCGCTCTGGGTAGCAGACAAATTTATTCCTTTGAAATTGATTTTCCGAATGGAGTATCCCCTACTGTATCCGGAGATGATTTTGTGGTTTATCCCAATCCGATGACAGATGATATACGTATCAGGGCAGCATATCCGGGCGAGATGAAGTGTAGTATCGTTGATGCCTCTGGCAAAACGGTATTGACGCAAACCATCCATTCCATGCAAAAAATCGATGTAAGCAATTTGAAAAAAGGTGCTTATATTATTCAAATAGATACAGAAGCAGGCAATATTCGCAAGCTTTTGATAAAGTAAAACGATTGCCATCATATTCGTGTAAAATGAGTCCGGTAGAAAAAAATGTTTTTACACCGGACTCATTTTATATAGTGCATATACCACTATTAGAATGGTTTTGGGAATATTTATAGTCCGCCAAAAAAACTCTCAAACAAATGAAAAAAGAATAAATTACGCAAGTTTCAACAATAAAACACAAGAAAAACAAGCGTTTTTTCCAATAAGTCCTGCATATCTTTTATTACCAAAGAAAGTGTTTTCGTTCCGGAAAAGCCTCTTTCAATACAAAAAAACCTTATCAGCCCGTTTAACCTCAGTAGCCAAATATTCCCCCGAATGCAAAACCTTATTACCTTATTGGCAAGGCAAATTTCGTATCTTTCTGATATTTAGACAAATAAATAAACAATATAATAAACAGTAAAGAGAATCGGCAATCTATTTTTCAATTTTTTCTCCATCGCAACGAAAAACTCCCTATATTTGCCGAAAATTAACGGTATTGCCGTATTGAGATGGGAATGAGTGGGGTTTTTGGATGGACTGCCGTTAGCGCTTCTTAAAAAGAAAAATTAAGCAATAAAGAAAGTTCAGTTATTTTTGTAGAAAAGGAAGATAGAATGACAAAATTAGAAAGAAATATAAACCCGGATTTTTACAATAAGATTGCAGAGCTTTTAAAGAATGCTCGAAATAAAGTTGTTCAAACTGTTAACAAAACAATGGTTTATACCTACTTCGAAATAGGTCGAACTATTGTAGAAGAAGAACAAAAGGGAAAAGAACGAGCAGAATATGGTAAACAAATATTAAAAGGACTTTCAGAAAAATTAACCGCTGAATTCGGAAAAGGATTTTCTGTGGACAATCTGGAAAATATGCGTAGGCTTTACTTGTCATATTCAATATCCGAAACGCCTTCTCGGAAATCCGCAATTGAAAATTCCGAAACACTGTCTCGGAATTTCAAAACGCCTGATTTCCAATTAAGTTGGTCACATTATTTGTTCTTAATGAAAGTTGACAATCCTGATGAAAGAAAATTTTATGAGATAGAAGCCATAAATAACGCTTGGAGTTTAAGAGAATTACAAAGACAATTTGATACTGCATTATTTGAACGATTAGTTTTAAGCCGGGATAAAAAAGGAATTAAAGAACTTTCAAAAAAAGGACAGATAATTACGAAACCAAATGACACAATAAAAGACCCTTATATCCTTGAATTTCTCGGACTT
>CAZLTF010000082.1:0-2449 GCA_964562195.1 uncultured Bacteroidales bacterium
AGAGATTTTTTTGAAATATACAAGTCATACCGATTCGGTCTTAAAAGAAGTTTTCTTCTCGGGAAATTATTTTTTAGTATCAAGCATAGCTGCTCTGGTAACCATCATTTTCGTATATCAATGGTTTCAATACAATGTTCAGACAAAATATTTGGAGTTTATTATTCCAAAGGAGCAATTGATTAATCGTGAGCTTTCATTTTTCAAAGGTAAGATCAGAAACCGTCTATGGACATCCTCTTTGATGACTACTTTTTTTCCTATATTCATCGTGTTTGTTTACCTTGTGGTCAGTGTCTCCACCCTGCCCGAGTTGTCCACGAATGAAATGTCACAAGACATAAAACTTTTGCTTTTTGGAAAACTTAAGGATATTATTGATGTTGATTTATATAGTAAGATTCCAAAATGGAGTATCTATTTCAATCTGCCCAATAGTATGCTGATGGTTTTTGGGATGATAAGTAGTATGATTATATCGTTTATATACGTTTATTTCTTTATCAAATGGACTACCAACAGGATTGTCGTTCCAATCCGGGATTTATTGGAGAATATGCAATATGTACAAGAAGGAGATTTTACACATTACACCTATATTCGTACCAACGATGAAATGGGAAGGCTAACAGCAGGTCATAATGTGATGGTAGAGAAGCTTGGGAGCTATGTAGATGACATAAAAAGTATGAATGACGCTTATCGAAGATTTGTACCCCAACAGTTTCTTGATTTTCTCGGGAAGGAGAAGTTTAGTGATATTCGTTTGGGAGATCAGGTCGAAAAAGTGATGACTGTACTCTTTACGGACATTCGCAGTTTTACAAGCATTTCGGAAAAAATGACCCCCCAAGAAAATTTCCAATTTATCAATGAATATCTAAGGTATATGGAGCCTGTTATCAGCAAAAACAACGGTTTTATTGATAAATACATTGGCGATGCCATCATGGCTTTATTTCCCGATAGTCCGGATGATGCGCTGAAAGCTGCCATTGAGATGCGCCAAGAATTGAAAAAATTTAATTCTCAAAGAGAAAATCCGGAGGAAGTGGACATGGGGATTGGTATTCATACCGGAAGATTAATGCTGGGGGTGATCGGAGGGAAAAACAGAATGGATGGAACGGTGATTTCCGATGCGGTAAATCTGGCAGCAAGACTGGAAGGTCTCACAAAAGTGTTTGGTAAATCTATTATCATTAGTGAAGAAACCAAAGCATCGGTGAAAAATAGTGCTGGTTTTAATTTCAAATATATTGAGAAAACATCCGTAAAAGGAAAGAAAAATGAAGTAAAAATATACGCAGTCGAAGATAAATAGATGCAGGAATGATAGAAAAAGAAAAATATTTACAAATCAAAGGTTTGATACTTCGTAAGTTGGATGCCGAATTGAACCCAAATTATTTTTATCATTCTATTGATCATACGTTGGATGTATTGCAGAGCGTCATACTCTTAGGAAAAGAAGAAGGGGTCAATGCGGATGATCTGTGTTTGTTGAAAATAGCAGCCCTATTTCATGATAGCGGTTTTCTTAGAACCTACGATGGTCATGAAGAGGAATCTGTGCGCATCGCTCAAAGCATATTAACCGGATTTGGATTGCCAATACCGGATTTGGAAAAAATCAAAAACTTGATTCTTGTCACGAAAATCGATGCAAAACCGGCAGACATTCTCGAGAAAATTATGGTCGATGCCGATTTGGACTATCTCGGTAGAGAGGACTTCCCTCTGATAAGTCAAAAACTTTTTATGGAATGGAAAGGATTAAAAAAAGTTGAAAACCTTCAAGAATTCTATAAATTGCAATTTGATTTCCTCGAAAAACATAAATTTCAAACCAAAACGGCTTTGAAATTAAGGTGTAAAACAAAAAAAAATCATCTAAAAAAAATGAAAGAATTATTATTGTTGGGTAATTGATTTTTTTTATATCTTTGTACCCTGAAAAAATGAGTAAATAAATATCACTTATATTATGGAAAAATTGAATAATTTGATTCTTGTCCCGACGGATTTCTCCGAGGTCTGTAGTAATGCAACCCAACAGGCTGCCAAAGCAGCTCAATATTTCGGATACAAATTGGTATTGCTTCATGTGTTGGATAAAAATTCTCAAAGCGAAGAAGATACTTCGACAATGATGACCAATCTGATAAAAGAATTGGTAGAGCAGTATTCTATTGATGCCAGTTTTGAGATCAAAAAAGGAGATATTTTTAGCGTCATTCCGGATAGAGCCAAAGATTTAGGTGCCAACCTGATGTTTTTGGGAACGCATGGAAAAGTAGGTATGCAAAAATTAACAGGTAGCTTTGCGTTGAAGGTCATAACAGCCTCTCCTTGTCCGGTGATTGTTACTCAAAAGAGACCCTTCGACAATGGATATCAAAAAATTGTTCTTCCTATCACTTCGGATGCAGGTCCCGTGGACAAAACA
>CAZLTF010000083.1:0-5237 GCA_964562195.1 uncultured Bacteroidales bacterium
GACGTTTCTGAATCAGACCTCTGAAACCATAGGCTCCGAGAACCTGCAAGAGCCTTATTAATAGCACTTTGTAATATTCATCTGTGAATTGTGCTACATTTAGGGTGATTTTATTGCGGATTTGACGGATGTAGAAATGTAATAATTCTTCGCGTAGCGAAAAAGGCAAATCGGCTTTCGCCTGAAAAAGCAAGGAGACCACATCATATTGCAAGGGTCCTTTTCTGCCTCCTTGAAAATCAATAAAAGCGGGCTTGTCTTGATAAATCATAATATTTCGAGCTTGAAAATCCCGATACATAAAATACGGGCTGTTTATTTTCAAAACATCTTCACTTAGTCGCTCAAAGTCATCTTCAAGTTTTCCCTCGTCAAAAGGGAAGTCCTGCATTTTAAGAAAATAATATTTAAAATAATTCAAATCCCAGAGAATAGACCTCCGGTCAAAAGAAGCATGCGGATAAGCATACGAAAAATCCAAGCCTTTTGCTCCTTGGAGTTGAAAATGAATCAGGCTGCTCAGCGATTGTTTGTACAAGTCAATTGTGCCGGAAGATATTTGTCCTTGCTGTTGATCTTGTTTCAATACATCAAACAAACACCGGTCTCCCAGATCTTGCAATAAATAATGTTTTCTATCGGGATGAATGATATACATTTCCGGTACATTCAGCCCGAGATGATGATAGTATTTGTCAAAATAAAAGAAGGCTTCGTTTTCTTTTACGTCCTTGTTGAAGGCGCCGATCACAGTATCGCCTCCATTTGAGATTCTATAATATTTACGGGGACTTCCGGCGGCTTTCAAGGCTTGAATATGCTCCGGACTTTTGTCTGTGAGGCGTTCAAAAAGAGCGGCAAGTATTTCTATAGTCTTGTTCATAATCTACCGGGTAAAATATTTTGTCTGCAAATCTTTGAAGTATTTTTTTCGGTGGACGAAATATTCGACAACTAACAGTTTGGAATAGATGAATGAGACTTTGTGGTCTTTATTATTTTTTCGTTCTTTGCGTAGCTGTGGTATCAGTTTATAAAAATCTTTATGTGCTCTGAGGATAGCGACAATCTCTGACAGGCCACTTCCGAAGGCAAATTTAACGGCTGCTATACCATCCAATATTAAGCGGAGAAAGATAATCCTGTACAGGGGTCCGGAGGGTAGATTTTTGTATAGCATTATGAGGTTGTTGCGAATATTCAGATAGGTTTTTTGGGAAGAGTGTTTGGATAATGTTCCGCCACCCACGTGATAGACTCGGGAGTGACCATTGTACATTATTTTATAGCCTTGTCGTTTGGCACGCCAGCAAAAATCAATTTCTTCTTGATGTGCAAAAAAACGTTCATCCAATCCTCCCAGTTGCCAATAGACATCGGCACGCACAAACATAGCTGCACCGCTCGCCCAAAATATTTCCGTGATATCATCATATTGTCCTTGATCCTGTTCGATGGTATCAAACATTCTGCCACGGCAGAACGGATAACCGTAAGCATCCAGAAATCCGCCACCTGCTCCGGCATATTCGAAATATTCTTTTTGATGATAAGACAAAATTTTGGGTTGTGCGGAAGCGATATCCGGATCTTGATCCATCATTTCGATGATCGGTTCGATCCAGCGGGGACTGACTTCAATATCGGAGTTTAAAAGCACATAATATTGAGCATCGATCTGTTTCAATGCGTCATTATAGCCTTTGGCGAAGCCACCGTTTTTTTTATTTTGAACGATACGTAGGTGAGGATAGTTCTGTTGCAGAAATGAGATTGAGTCATCACTTGAATTATTGTCTGCTATGATAAGTTCCGCATAATCAGGCATATTGATAGTCACGGAAGGAAGGAATTTTTTGAGAAATCCTTTTCCATTCCAGTTTAATATGACGACTGCAACTTTGAGTTTATTCATGGGACAAAAGTATATCATTTTTTTGAATCAGGAACAAAATCCACATATTTCCATCGGCGATGAGACCAAAGCCAATATTCAGGTTTGCGGATGATATCTTGCTCCAATACTTTTGTATGACGATTGGTGATGGCGTAAGGCGGTTCGTCTTTGGGATGTTCGCTGATCAGGTGAAACCGGATTGAATATCGGGCGAAGCCTTTCTTTTGCATGCTTGCATAGATGACGATATGATCCCATTTTTTGGCAATCTTCTCGGGACCCAAAAATACCGGTGTTTTTTGATTGAGAAAAGTGGTGTAATATTCAATGTCAGCAAAGTTGGGAGTCTGATCGGTGATATATAATGTGATGACAGGAATGTTCTCTTTGCGATAGCGAATGAGATATTTAAAAACTTGCTTCATCGGTACGGCTTGTGTGCCAAATCTTTCGCGTATATCTTTCATTAGCTTTTCAAAATCTTGATTGTGAACCGGTTTGTAGATGGCAATGCTTTTCATATTAAATCTTGGAACAAGAAAAGAAAGCATCTCCCAGTTGCCATAATGACCGGCAAGCAAAGCGATATCCTTGTTTTGCTCTACATAGCTTTGCAATAATTCAGGATTTTTGATTTCTATCCATTTGTTTACTTCTTCCGGCTTCACTTGGAGGATAAAAAGGGATTCCAAAGCGAGTTCGGCAATCTGCCGGTAGTATTTTTTACGTATGTTTTTCCGTTCCTTTTGCGTCTTTTGGGGAAATGATTTTTTCAAATTCTCACAAATCACCTGTTTTCGATATCTGCTGATATAATAGAGCAGTACGAAAATAAACCGTGACAATCCTATGAGCACCCACCTCGGAAGGTGACCTACTCCACGCAGCAAACTTACCGACACCTTCGACAACATTCTTCTCATTTCTTTCAATCTTCTCCTGCTGTTAATTTTACCATTCTTTATCCAAGCCGGAACCCCAAGCGCTATTTGTTTTTATCTCATTTTTGTAATTGTTGTGATCTACTTTTTCAATATCTCTTTGGTTGAGCGTTCGATCGCGACTACCGATGTTTAGTCGCCATCCTTTATTATTCAATTCTCCTTTGGCGGTAGAATGCACCAATTGAAAGGAATTGGAACTGGCATTGTCGGCATAAAAGATAAATTTTATGTTGGTTTGTCCATCCGGCAATTGAAAATATTGCCATACCTCATTGATATATTCAAAAGGATTTGCAATGTTCTCATTTCTTCTGTTCGGGGCACCATATTTCAGATAGACATATCCTCTATCGGTAGCATAACCGCGTTCCAGCTGGGTCGAGAAATTTTGGACTGTGTAGGCTACACGTTCTTGATATTTCTTAAATTCGGATTCTGCTCCGAGTTGATATCTGGAATACCAAAAATGGTATAAAAAGTCTTGCATTTCAGTCACTTGCTTTCGCTTGACCAGAAAATTGATTGTTGTAGATTCATTGTTGGAACTGATAGATCTTAATGCTTTGAGTATCTCGGAAAGCGTGTCAGCATCGGTGATATGATGTGCAAAATTGTCATCGATGATTATTTGATCTTGCTTATCGATCGGATTATTTCGGTAGATACTCAATAAGTTAACACTCATTAATTTGTTTTTCTTGTCTCTGACTTCAATGACGACCGAATAATTTCCCGAAGCAAGATCTTTGATATCAAATTGACGAATAAGAGGAATCACACTTTTGGCTTCAAGTTTTTCAAATTTTGAACACTTGGAGACCATCGTATTGTTATCATCGTCTTTTAAATAATATTTTACAAGGAAGTTTTCATTTTCTCCGAATACTTTGTCTGTGTTGTATATCTCAGCATAGAAACTTAATTTTTTTAAGTTCGGAGGATAATAGGAGGAAGTAAATGGAATAATCATAAATCCGGATTTGTTCCACGTATTCTTTTCGCTGCTTTTTTCTATTTTGTCCACGAGTTCAATACCGGAGATGCAGATGCTATCCTTGGGATAATCTATTTCCAGGGGAACATCAATGGAGAAAGGTTTGCTGTCGGGATTATTGGCATCCGATATTTCGATGAGAAATTCATATTTCCCGTTTTCCAGTGCATAACGTTGTTGATTGATGAAATCAAAATTTCCATTTATCGTATCATACTTAGGACTTTTGAGGTTAAATTTATCAAAATTAATGATTTTTCCATCCCGTCTGAATATATACTGGATAAGGATGTTTGCTTGAAATTTTCCATCATTACCGGCTTTGTATTTCACGGTATTGGAGCGTACCAATAGATGGGTTTCAACATAGGGTTTGGAGCCTATATGGTTGAAAGTAGTATATGTAAGATTTGCTTTTAGTTTCTGCTGTGAAAAAGATTCATTGAAGAACACCAGCAGACCAATCATTAAACTGTATGTAATTATTCTCATGACATCGAGTTGTTTTATAAAAAAAAAGTACAAGTTCTATTTCAAAGAATCAAGTTTTGCAAAAATAGTTATTTTTTTTTATATTCAGCAATCTTTTGAAAGAAAGTTGAATTTTAGTTTGCCGGCACTGATTTTTGTTTTATTTTTTGTTTTTTTTGCAAGGCAGAGAACCGGTAGTTTACAATCCTTTGGATGGTTTATTTTTCATAACCTACGATCATAAAGACTTCCAGAAGTTTGAGTTGTGAAGTTGTTTTTATTTCTATTTCGGTAGAAGAAGCGGGAATGAGAATTGCTTCGCCGGTTTTTATCTCTACGCTATCATTGATAGAATGAATAGAGCCTTCACCTTCGGCGGCGATCAGAATCACAAATGAATCCAAAGGCGAATAGTCTTTGGTCAGATTTGCATTGTGAAGACTGATAATATTGGTGATAAAATATGGGCTTTCGATGATTTTTGATGTAGCATTTTTTTTGATTTCGTAGGGTGTTCGATATTCTTTTTGGGGGTTGAAGTCCAATGCGTTGAGAGCTTCTTCGGTATGCAGTTGTCGTTGTACGCCGGCAGCATCGATGCGATCCCAATCATAGATGCGGTATGTCACGTCTGAGCTTTGTTGGATTTCGATGAGCAGATTGCCTGGTCCCAAAGCATGTACTCTTCCTGCCGGAATATAATATACTTCTCCTTTTTTGACTTTCTCAAAGTTGAGGATGTTTTGAATTTTTCCGGTGTTGAGAGCTTCCAGATATTGACTTTTGTCCAATTTTCGGTTGAAGCCTACAATCAATTCGGCATCTTCGTCTGCATCCAGAATATACCACATTTCGGTTTTGCCGAGACTCTCGTGTCGTTCCATGGCGAGTTCGTCGTCCGGATGGACTTGTACCGACAGCCATGTTTTGG
>CAZLTF010000084.1:0-7568 GCA_964562195.1 uncultured Bacteroidales bacterium
AAATGAAAAAAATAAAAAAACCACCACCGGTACCATATCATATATGCCGGTACTTTTTGGTAATTTTATGGCAGCGGAAATCATACAAGATCTACTGAAAAAATGACTCCGTCAAAAGGTCTTTCGTTTCAACAAAGAAGCAATGTTGATTAAGAGAAGCAAAACGGAGAAAAAGGAAGCTATTCTCCCTAAATAGTCCCCCCATTTGGCATAAAAAGTAATGACATCATTCAACTCTACACGAATAGAACGAACGTCCTCTTCCCAGTAAGGAGTTCTTTGCAAGACCTCCCCTCTATCGTTGATAAAACCGGATATTCCGGTATTTGCCGAGCGTGCCACCCATTTTCTATTTTCGATTGCCCGTAGTTTTGCATATTCAAAATGCTGCTTATATCCGGGACTATCTCCCCACCAACCATCATTGGTAATCACACAAATCATCTGAGCACCTTGTCTTACAAAACGAGATACATAATCTCCAAAAATTGATTCATAACAAATGACAGGTGCTATCGGAGTTCCATTTTGCATAAATAGGGGATGCGTATCAACATCTATCCCAAGAGAACCGACAGTTCCTCCAAGGTCAACAGCAAAAGAATTCAATATCTTGAAAACACCCGAAGTAGGCATATATTCAACACCGGGCGTGAGTTTTGACTTATGATGATATGATAGCTGTCGATCTGTGATCATAAATGCTGTATTGAAAACATCATAATATATGTCGTATGTCAGCTGATGACGGGCAGTAGATGGAATTTCATCCAAATCTTTATCATACTGCTTATAAGTCGAAGCCCCGATCAGGATAGAAGCGGAAGGATGAATATCTATAAATTTTTGCAAGGTACTTAAACTCTCTGACCTTTGCAGATCTTGTTCTTGAATTCGTTCTTGAATTGCCGACTCAGGAGCCATCACAAGACAAAGGGAATCATTCATCTTTTGCCCGGCAAGTTTTTCAATCTTTCTAATAACATCCTGCGGATGCATCGAATACTGTGTCGAATATGGATCTAAATTGGGCTGAGTCACAATAACTTGCAAATTTGAAACAGGCTCTATTCTCTTATTATACAAGTGATAAGAGAAAAATAGCGGAACAAAAAACGAACCAACAACAAGGGCAGTATAAAGTGTAATTTTTTTTCTACTGGACAAGCCGGCAATCAATAAGTTAAGGACTTTGAACAGCAAGATATTTACAATAAAAATCCATACACTTCCACCCAGAAAGCCTGTATATTCGTACCATTGAACCCAAGAGGTATCGGACGCAAAAACATTCCCGAGTGTCAACCAAGGCCAAGTAATTTTCCAGTTGAGATGGAGATATTCAAATGCAATCCAAAATACAGGCAACAAAAAATACGAGTTTTCGGGTTTGTAAAATTTATTTTTTGTATAGGAAAACAAAGCAAAAACAAGACTCATAAACAGAGCGTTGAGTGTCCAAGCCGCAATCGCCGCCGAAGTCGAAAACCACACCCAATAAGTCGTAGCAATATTCCATATCAAAAATGCAGGATAGGCATAAAAGAAAACCGCAAACTTAGAAAAGCGCTCCTTCTCCTTACGAATCGTATTCTCAATATACAAAAGTGGAATAAATGCAAAAAAAATCAAGATAGACAATCCACCCACAGGCCAACTAAGCGAAAACAATATTCCGGAGGCAATCGAAAGAATCCACAATAAAACCTTATTATTTTTTTTCATAAAAAATAAAATAAAAAGAAGTTGTTTATCTAAAAATTATAATTTTGCCAATCCTTTGGCCTCATAGTTCAATGGATAGAATAGAAGTTTCCTAAACTTTAGATCTAGGTTCGATTCCTAGTGAGGCTACAACTCAATTCTCTGCAACTTTCTGCAGATGGATTGATATGAAATATCGAGTAGTTTTGCCGCTTTATCCCGCTTATTTTTGCTCACTTTCATTGCTTTCCGTACCGCTTCCTTTTCTACCTCTTTCAGGTTTGTTGTGGTCATGTTTTCCAGATGATAGAGTTTGCTCAACCTTTTGTACTCACTCTCAATAAAATCGACATCACCATAATTATCCTTCATATATTCAGGCACCTGCATTTTTAATTTCCGTAGCAATACCTGATATGAAATACCGAGCATCTTGGCTGCTTTGGACTTTTTGTATCCGGCATCTATCAGGACTTTGATGATCGTAATATATTCCAATTCGTGAAGAGGAATGACTTCCATTGCAAAGCTATTTTCAGTTTCCTCAGTTTCCGTTTCCTGAGCTTTTCTTTCTTGGTTTCCGGGCAAGCCCGTAAATGCAATCACCTCATTAATATGAAAATCTTTACTTCTCAGGACTTTGCCTTCCGAAAGAATCAATGCACGTTCAATAATATTACGAAGCTCTCTGATGTTTCCGGGAAAATCGTATTGATTTAATTTTTCATAAACCGAATCTTCTACTTTTTGAATATTTTTTCCTACTTCTTTGCCCAATTTATTGATAAAATGGTCCACCAACATCGGAATATCCTCTTTTCTTTCCCGCAAAGGAGGAATCTGAATGATAAAAGTACTGATTCGATGATACAAATCCAGTCTAAAATTATTATTTCTTATCATCTCTTGAAGCGAGCGATTGGAAGCCGTAACCACCCTAACATTAAAATCCGTCATTTTTCGTGAACCAACTCTTGCCACCTGCTTTTCCTCCAATACCCGCAACAATTTGGACTGCTGCGAGAGTGGCATATCTCCTATTTCATCCAGAAATAAGGTGCCATTATTGGCAATTTCAAACCAACCTGCCCTACTGTCATCTGCTCCGGTAAATGAACCTTTGATATGCCCAAAAAATTCACTTTCAAACAAAGTTTCCGGTATTGCCGAACAATTGACCGAATAAAATATATTGGCACTACGATCGCTCATATGATGTATTGCCTTGGCTATCAACTCTTTTCCTGTCCCTGACTCTCCGATGATCAAGACCGATGTATTGGATGTTGCGGCTACCTTTTTCATAAGTCTGACCACCTCTTCCATCTTTTTACTCTTTCCAATGATCTCAAAACCCATTTGATTTTGAAGTTCACTGGTAAGCAGCGAATATTTTGATTTCAACTCGGAAAATTTTGTCGAAAGCTTATGATATCTTACAGTACGCTGAATAGCCGCCAAAATACTGGGTAGTCTAAATGGCTTTTGAAAAAAGTCGGATGCCCCATTTCTTAATGCCGTGACTACACTATCCATGTCACCATGTCCAGAAATCATAATCACCTCAGTATTGGGGTATTCCGCTTTGATTTTTTTCAAGAATGTCAAACCGTCCATTTCCGGCATTCGGATATCTACAATTGCGATATCTATCGTATTGTTTGCGAAATACTCCATCGCTTCCGAAGGCTTGTTTGCCTTATATATCAGATAATCATAGTCTGTTAGAAATTCTCCCAACTCGTCCAATATTCGTTGCTCATCATCCAATACTAATATTTTTGTCTTATCTTTCATTCGTTGTGTATTTAGGTAAATATATACTTACTTTTGTTCCTTTATTTACAATACTATTTACTTCTATTTTTCCATTATACTCCTTCAATATTCCATAAACGATGGAAAGTCCCAATCCCGTTCCTTCTTGCGAATTGCTCGTCGTAAAAAACGGATCGAATATTTTTTCAAGATTTGATTTAGGGATACCTATCCCTGTATCCTCAACCGTAATTATATGATAGTTTCCAGACGATCGGCAATCGATTTTTATCAGATTCTCCGTTTTTTCATTTTTCGGATGTTTCTTGTTTTTGTGTTCGATAGCACGTTTGGCATTCGACAAAAGATTTAAAATGATTTGTTCAAAACGATAGCGGTTGCCAAGCACGCATTGTTTTTCTTTCTCATTCTTATAGTTGGAACCTACTTCGATTTTTACTCCATGTTTGAAATATTGTTTCTGCACCATCGACAATGCTCCCTCAATAACATCATTGAGATATACCTTGTCAAAAGTAGGAGCAGCTTCATCGCGGGAAAATGCACGCACATGATCAATAATTTTCTTGATTCGCTCAATATCATTAAACAAAGCATTCATTTTCCTGTCCAGAAACTCTTTTGTAAATTTATTATTATTGACTTTATGCAATATGTTATCAAGCCCCATTGATATACTCAACAGAGGTTGATTAATTTCGTGTGCCATTCCCGCTGCTAATTCCCCCATTGATTCTAAACGGGATTTATGTATAAGAAACTGCTGTTGTTTTTGCCGTTTTTGAAGTTCTTCTTGCACCTGTTTTTCAAGATTCTCATTTAGCTTCTTCAATTTTCTTGTTTTTGCCTTCACCGACTTCTCAAGACTACTGTTGGCACGCAATAAATTCTTTTCAGCAATTCTTCTCAATTTTATCTCTTCCGCAATACTCTTACTAAGAATAATCTGATTGGAAATATCCATCACCGTAGCACGCAACTTCTCACCATTAAAGGGTTTTAGAATAAAACCATTTGTACCTTGTTCAATAGCACTTATCAGATGGGCACTGTCAGCATGAGCTGTAATGATAATAATCTTTACTTCCTTGTCATGTTCCCTGATCTTGTATATAAGATCAATGCCGTTAATGCCCGGAATATTGATGTCCGCAATCACTAAGTCCGGCTTCTTCTCCTTATACAACTCGTAAGCGGCAAAACCATCTCCGGCAACATAAAGTGTCTCCACAAAATCCTCTAATACTTTCTTATAGAGCAACTGCAAGGTCTTCTCATCCTCGACAAACAAAACTTTTATCATAAGCTTTTTATTCATTGCTCCCACATTTATGTATTACAAAAGCAAAGATATAACAATATATTAATATTGATATTTTTTTTTAATTTTAATACATCTTTTTATTGTCACCATTCTAACACGCTCTATATCTGATATTTAAAAACTACAACATAGATCCAAGCAAATAAACATTTCACTCCACAGGTAGAAATAGAGGTTTATTTTCTTGATTTTTTGATTCAACGACAAACAAAACAGGATAATATTCACGACGAATATTTGTTTTTAAGAAGCTTGAATCAGAGAGAAAATTATCTGTCTGCTGCTAAGGAAAGAATATAATATCCCCATTTTTTTTCATTAGAGAGGCACAGAGACGGTGTGGTTTTTTTCTTGCTTTTGTTGCATCGTGTTATTAAATTAGTGTCCGGGACGAAACTACCATTTTTGATATTCGGTGATGCCTCTGTATCAGACAGTTGAAAAGAATAGAAATATCGCCAAAAGAAACTTTTTTGAATTTGCTTGTTTTTTGACTGGACTCATTTCTTGAAAAGGAAGAAATATATTCCTCAAATCCGATTTCTTTGTACTTTCGCAAATCAAATAGTAAAAACAGAAAAGAAAAAAAGATGAAACCTACATTATTAATATTAGCAGCGGGAATGGGGAGTCGCTATGGTGGTTTGAAACAGACCGATCCCATCGGACCTAATGGGGAAGCGATTATCGATTATTCGATTTTTGATGCTATCAGAGCCGGATTTGGCAAAGTTGTTTTTGTAATCAGGGAAAGTTTTGCGGAGAATTTCAAAGCCTCATTTGAAAAAAAATTAAACGGAAAAATAACAACAGAGTACGTTTATCAAGAGCTAAGCAATATTCCCGAAGGGCTGGAATTTAATCCTGAAAGACAAAAGCCTTGGGGTACAGGGCATGCTGTTCTTGTAGCACGCGGGCTTATTAATGAAGCTTTTGCGGTAATCAATGCCGATGACTTCTATGGTGCGGAAGCCTACCGCAAAGTAGCCGATTTTTTGACAAAAGCCAGTCAAGAGACCTTCCCGCATTATGCTATGGTCGGCTATCGTCTCGACCAAACACTCTCGGATAACGGTTATGTATCAAGAGGCGTTTGTTCGGCAGACGAAAACGGGCATCTCATTGACGTAGTGGAACATACAAGTATCGAAAGAAAAGGAGATGAGATCATTGCATCGGTGGATGATTCTACAAAGACACTTGCGGGCAACACCGTAGTATCAATGAATTTTTGGGGCTTTTTGCCTTCTTATTTTAATTTTCTCGAGAAATCTTTTGCCAACTTTATTGTTGCCAACAAAGATGAACTGAAAGCAGAATTTTACATTCCTTACGTGGTGAACGAGTTGATCCGGAACAAAGAAGCCAATATTCAGGTCTTGCAGTCTTCCGAAAAATGGTTTGGAGTCACCTATCAAGAAGATAAAAATAATACGATAGAGAATATCAACCGCCTGATCAAAGAGGGAAAATATCCGGCAAAATTATGGTGACAAATTCATTTCCGGAAAATTAACTTGTCCGGACAAACCGAATGAAAGGTAGAGCATAAATAGAAGCCAAGCATCCATAGTAACAGATATTTGAGTCTTGTGATTTGCTTCAAAAAAATAGCATCAACTGTTGAGTAAACAAGAGTATATAGTATTACAAATTTCATATTATTGTGCAACAAAAGGATTAAGATGATACAACAAAATATTTCATTAAAAGAATACAATACCTTCGGAGTAGCATGCCGGGCAAAGTATTTTATGAAATTAAAATCTATGAGTGCCCTTGCTCCAATGACCCGTTTTTTGAAAGAGGAGAAGAGTGAAACATTAGTCGTAGGTGAGGGTAGTAATATCCTTTTTCAAAAGCCATATTTTGATGGCGTGGTGATTGTCAATCGTCTGAAAGGGATCGATATCTTGGAGGAAGACGCAAACGAGGTCGTAATACAGGTGATGGGAGGTGAAATTTGGGATGACTTCGTCAGCTATTGTGTTGATAATAAATATTATGGCATTGAAAATTTGTCCTTGATACCGGGAACAGTAGGGGCAGCACCGGTACAAAATATCGGAGCGTATGGAGTAGAAATCAAAGATTGTATAGAAGATGTTTTAGCTTTAGACTTGGAAAACGGAAACCATAAACTCTTCACAAAAGAGGAATGCCGGTTTGACTATCGAAGTTCTGTTTTCAAAACGGATTTTCCGGATAGATATCTTATTATTGCACTTGTAATTAAGCTGTCAAAAAACAAAAAATTTACATTGGATTATGGAGACTTAAAAAAATCGCTTTCTACCCATCCAAGTCTTGAAGAAGTACGCAATAAAATAATCGAGATTAGAAAAAATAAATTGCCCGACACGAAAGAGATGGGAAATGCAGGAAGTTTTTTCAAAAATCCAATTGTTCCGGTTGCCAAACTTGATCAACTACTGAAAAAGTTCCCCGACATGGTACATTATCCGACAGGAGACAAAAACAAAAGAAAACTTGCTGCCGGATGGCTTATTGAACAAGCCGGCTGGAAAGGAAAACGCAAAGGAGATGTCGGTGTTCACAACCAACAAGCACTCGTGATCGTCAATCATGGAAATGCTACCGGACAAGAAATATTGGAGTTCTCAAAAGAAATAATGGATGACATTTTTGATAGGTATGGGGTAAGATTGGAGGGTGAAGTGCGGATTTATTAGTTGTTTCGAGATCACCCTAAGAATAATTTCAAGTTATGTATAGTGCATGAGACAAAAAAAGTCATAAA
>CAZLTF010000085.1:0-5608 GCA_964562195.1 uncultured Bacteroidales bacterium
AAATATCGACCTCTCCACAATCAACGGTGAGAATGTATATATCGCCTTCAAATTTACTTCTACTACCAATGGTTCGGCTACTTGGGAAGTTGATAATATCAAGCTATCGGGAGAAGGAAACGCTACTATCAAACCCGAACCTACAAATCATGCTACCGGTTTTGCTGCCACCGCCGATGGTCTGAGTATTCATACTACATGGACAGATGCCATTGGCGAACAACTTCCGGATGCTTATCTCTTGGTTTTCTCGATTACCCCATTCGCAGGTGTAGCAGACGGACAAGCAATAGAAGATGACGCAGACCTTTCTGACGGATATGCTGCTTTGAATATCAACTATGGTGTACAAGCTGCCAACATCTTAGGATTGAGCTCTACCACTTACAATGTCTATATTTATCCTTATACCAATTCAGGCATCAATATTGACTTCAAAACCGACGGAGCACCCGAGACGACTGTTACCACCGGAGAAGTAGTGAGCAGCACTATTTTTGAAAATGATTTTGAAGATGGTTTCCTCGATTGGACAAGCGTGAGTGTCACCGGTGATCAAGTATGGGAACTGGATTCTCAACATGGAAATCCGGGTACTTGTGCGAAAATGTCCGGATATGATGGCGGCGCTTTTGACAACGAAGATTGGTTGATCTCTCCTGCTATCAATTTGAACAATTACGATGATGAAGTATTTACTTTTGAAACCGCTATGAACTATACCGGTCCCGACTTGGAGTTGTTTTATTCTACCGACTACGCCGGCGATCCTACTACGGCTACTTGGGAAAGTCTTTCTTTCACTGCCTCTACCGGAGGTTGGGAGTGGACTCCTTCCGGAAATATCGACCTCTCCACAATCAACGGTGAGAATGTATATATCGCCTTCAAATTTACTTCTACTACCAATGGTTCGGCTACTTGGGAAGTTGATAATATCAAGCTGGAAGGTAGTACTGCGGGTATAAAAGATCAAAATCGTATTCATTTTAGCATCTATCCCAATCCGAATAATGGATCATTTAGTATTCAAAATGAAACAAATGATGAAACAGAAATCCTGATTTACAATATCTTAGGTTCAAAAATATATGCCGGCAATACCAATACAAAGTTGAGTAACATTAATTTGGACTTGACTCCCGGTACATATTTCATTCAATTGAAAAATATGAAATCTAATCTTGTTACAAGTCAAAAGTTTATTGTTCGATAAGAATTGAAAAAAATGTAATGTGTCCGGTCAAAGAAAAGGTAATTTTCATTAAAAGAGTTATATTGTCAAAAGAATTTTTTTTGGATTTACTTTTTTTTGATTGGATTCAGTAATAAGAAAACCATTCCTTCATCAAGGAATGGTTTTTTTGTTCTCCGGAAAAGGATTTGCAAGAGATTTTGAAAAAAAAATGTTCATCCGCATATTAGTACTACTTTTGCAAAAAAATAGAATTATGGCTTATCAAAAGAAATACGGAGCAGAGAAAGCAAAGAATGCCGGAAAGGATACCGCCAGGAAGGATTCAAGAGACAAGGAGTATTCCAAGAGCTATACTTCAAGAGATAAGACTTCCGGCCGGGGCAAGAGAAAAGACAGGGATTATGCTTCGGGATATACAAAATTTCGCAAAGAGAAACCAGCTGCCTATCAAGAGCCGGAGAAGGAAAATTTCCCCTTTGCCAAAACGAAAGTACGCCTCAATAAATTTATTGCCAATTCGGGATATTGTTCGCGCAGAGAAGCAGACCGGTATATCGAAATCGGTATGGTACAGGTAAATGGAAAATTAGTTACAACTCTGGGCACAAAGGTTTCGAGCACGGATATCGTACAGATTGACGGACAACGCCTGACACCGGAGAAGAAATATTATGTACTGCTAAACAAGCCACGCGGTTTTATTACTACCACAGATGACCCTTTTGATCGTCGCACCGTAATGGAGCTGGTAAAAAATGCCTGCAATGAGCGTATCTATCCCGTCGGACGTTTGGACAGGAATACCTCCGGATTGTTGCTTTTTACCAACGACGGTGAATTGGCAAAAATTTTAACTCATCCGAGATACAATATCAAAAAAATTTACCGCGTCAGTCTGAATCAGAAAATCTCCAAAGAACAAATCCGTACGATTGCCGAAGGCATAGAACTTGAAGATGGCTTTATTCAAGTGGACGCCATCGAATATGTCGGTGATACCACAGCAAAAAATGAAGTAGGAGTGGAGATTCATTCCGGAAAAAATCGTATTATCCGGAGAATCTTTGAATCTATGGGCTTTGAAGTCGAAAAACTTGACCGGACGGTTTTTGCCTCGTTAACAAAAAAAGACCTTCCGAGAGGAAAATATAGATTCCTGACGGACAATGAAGTGAAATTTTTGAAAATGATTCGTACTTAGAATGAAATATCTCAAAATATTAAATTCATATCTTCGATATCGAAAAAATGCTGTAGATGCTTTCGGTGTTCATGCCCCTTTTTTGTTTAATCTTTTGCAAGAGGTAGTCTATCAAAAGTCTGACAATAAAGAATTTGTGAAAATTGAAAACATTAGAAAGTCTTTATTAAAAAATCATTCCACGATAATAGTTAGAGATCTGGGTGCCGGATCGAGAGCCGAAAACGGAAGACAAAGAAAAATCGCAAATATCGCTAAATATTCTTCCAAACCACCTAAATATACCGCTCTTATCTATCGCATTATCAAATATTTAAAACCTCAAACCATACTCGAGATAGGTACCTCATTCGGTATCTCGACAATGTATATGGCACAAGCAAATGCACAAGCCAATATTGTCACACTGGAAGGATGCCCCGCAACAGCGGCTATTGCTCAACAGAACTTTGATTCTCTGCAAATGCACAATATCAAACTAATCAAAGGCAATTTTGATGAGACATTGCCCGGATATTTAAATACAAACCCCATACTGGACTTCGTTTTCTTTGATGGCAATCATCGCAAAGAACCTACGATCCGCTATTTCAATCAATGTATCGAAAAAGCACATCCCGATAGCGTATTTGTTTTGGATGATATTCATTGGTCTGAGGAGATGGAAGCCGCTTGGAAACTAATTCAAGAAGATCCACGCAGCCAACTTTGTTTAGATTTTTATTCCTTCGGTATCGTGTTTTTTAAAAAAGAAGTAAGCAAAGAATCATTTGTTATTCGCTTCTAATCGTGTACAAATGGGTTTCTATGGTCTGCCGAAAAAATCTCAAACAATTGATATAGAATATATTATACAGAAAGTGTCAATAATGATTGATTTTTGCGGGAATTTGTTTAGTACTTTATGATTTTCCGGATGCTTGTAGCATTATTTTCTCCCAAGACAACCAGATAATAAACAGCATTCTCATAGTTGGATAGATTCACCACCGCCTCAGTGAAGAAATTTCCTTTTTTTGAAAATATCTCCTCTCCCATCAGATTGTAAATCTGAATGGTGGATATATTTTGGCGGGAGGATATGTTTATAAAATCTCTTGCAGGATTTGGATAAATTGAAACTGATGTTTCAGAAGCGGTTTCGGTTGTTTCTGTTAAAACAACCTCGTTCACATCCTTGATTTGTGCTTTAATAAAAATCCTATCAAGATATGTTGCACCAGCCCCTAATTCTCTGTAATAAGAACCAACAAACAATCCAGCCTCATCCTCCTCAAATACTTTTCCATTGTAAACAGAGTGTATTTCTGTTGATGGTGGATTTAATAATATTTGATAATCAAAAACTACACGAACTCTATAAAATGTGACATTATCGTCTTCTTCTCGAAGAACATCTACACTTTTATCTTCGTTCATGTATTCAGACACAACGTTTTCAGACATTGCCTCTGATACTGCTCTTTTTCTTACATTTGGGATGATTTCATTTGTCAAGTCCGTATCAAACGAACTTTTATAATAAAAACCACAAGAATACCCATAAATGCTCTTATCAACAATTTTTAATGCTTCAGCACCAATGATATCATCAACAATTGTAAGTGCATGTAATGTATCAGCAGTATTCCATGCATCCAATAATACATTATTTTGCACCAAATAATCACCATGGAAACTATATTTATCTCCACGATCACCAGTAGCCAATGTATCCAAAATCTCGCCATTTTCGGCGTTGATTTCTATTAGCCAGGAGGTGTCATAGTTTCTTGATTTGTATGCAATGTTTCCATTCGGCATCCATTGAACATCATGAACAGAAACATTGAAATTATCATATATATGATAATTAAGTATACTCAAGTCTTCCCCGGAAAATATTACAAATAGAAACGTAAAAGACTCAAAATTTGGCAAGTCAAGGTCACCTGAATCAAATTGGTCAGCGGCAAATAACACATAATAATTTACTCCATCGTTAATAGCAAAACCAACACCACCATTTGTGAAATGTTTACTAACAACAGTTCCACCTGTGGCTGATTTTATACCGATTTCAGAATAAATATTATCTCCAATTCGTGCATAACTTGAATAATAGAAAATATTTTCAGGAGAAATTATTGAGAAATTATTGATATGCATCAGTGAGTCGGTGCTATATGCAGGAGAAAATTCCCATTGTCCAATTTGCTCCATGTTATTAATATTTTTTTGGTATAAATTCATTATACCATTAAAGTGTATGTCATAACCTGAAGTAATGACATAATTTTCTGTTTGTTTTAAATCAAAGAGGAAATAATCCTCCTGTAACAAACTTCCGTATTCCTCAATAGTAACACTATTTTGAGCGATACCGCTTGCAACAACAAGCAAAAGCGAAAAGATAAGTTGTAAGTTTCTAATTTTCATATTGCCATATTTTTTGCAAAGGCAGTAAAAAAAATTTAATTTGGGAGTAACAAATATTTTTTTTCCTGTTTTCCGCACTTTTTTTAGTAAGTTTTGCTAACTACTTTAATATTAATGTTTTATCATTTTTTTTATTTCAATTTGGGTGTCCCAGGTGTATTTTTTTGTAATTTTACCTATGTTTGTGAGAAAAAAAAAGAATAAATCAGGTGTTGTCAGTGTCCAAATAATTGACAAAAGTTCCGGAAAGTATAAAGTTATAAAAACCATCGGTAGTTCATCTAATGAAGCAGAGATTAATGCTTTATATCTTAAAGGGAAAAAGTTGATTTTACAATATAACGGACAACAAGAATTAGATTTTGATAAGCCTACGGCAGACGAAATTTTTAACAGTATAAAAGAAATAAAAGTTGTAGGGACAAAATTATTAATTGGAAAAATTTAATCAAGATGCCGAATGGGATGGTTTGAAAGGATACATTACAAATACAGATTTAACGAAAGACCAAATAATTGAAAATTACGGGCATCTTTGGAAAATAGAAAAAGCTTTTCGTATCTCAAAACACGATTTAAAAATTAGACCAATATATCATCAACTGCAAAGACGCATTGAAGCTCACATTACCATTAATTTTGTAGCATACAAAGTTTATAAAGAACTTGAACGGCAGCTAAAAGAAAAAAAAGCAGAAATAAGCTCCGAAAAAGCAATAGACATAGCAAAATCAATATATGCAGTTAAAATTAAAGTTCCTTCAACTAATGAAATCAGGATAAAAACTCTT
>CAZLTF010000086.1:0-2761 GCA_964562195.1 uncultured Bacteroidales bacterium
CCTCAAAATACTTGCCTGATATACCGTGTTTTTGGGAAATCTGCAAATTGCTTTATTCGTCTGGCAATCTGGTAGATCGATGAATTGTTCATAATCTTATTACCCATTCTTCTTGTTTTGAATGCCGGATAATGAAGTACGGTGATTGATAAAAAAATTTTGTTTTACAGGAAATCAAAATCATTTTTTTTACATTTTTTGTCGGATGATGCTCTGTTTTGACAATCTTTGATATTGTAGTTTTGTGCCTTGCAAACTTGATTGCTATTATCAGAGGCTATTAAGGAGAAAAAGAGGGGGTATTTTACTATTCTCATTGCTTGAATAATGGTGAAGTGGACGAAAAATGGGACGTAGTATTTGCCCATGTGCATTACTATCTCGAATAAGTTGCTGTACATTCCGTAAGGTCGGTACCATCGTTGATAGAAAAAGACCATGTGATTTTATTATCTGAGAACGTCCCGTTTCCTTGTACTTCCGTGCCATCAACGCTCTGTTTTAAGATGCTAATTAATTCTTCGTCAATCAAGGCTTCCGCTTGAAAATCATTGCCGAGTTGACCGAAATTTGAAATGTAAACTACCGTAGAATCATCCGTATTAACTGTGATCGTTACGGAATATGTGTTTTTTGAACAATCTTCTTGAACATACCATGTCCCGACATAATCAGTAGCTGACAATTTGTGGTCGGGAGCAGAGGTTGTAGGATCACATGCACTCAATAGAATTGCAAACAATGATGCGAATAATATCTTTTTCATATTTCAACTATTTTTTTCTCCTTCTAAAGCAACAAATAGCGTGCCACTTAGTTTGAGTAAACTGAAAATCACAGAAGTGCCTTCAATTTTTAATTTGCTTGTTTTTTTTGACTTGACTTATTACTGATATGTTTGCGTAATTTGTTGTCTTTCACTTGTTTGTGGATTATTAAGCGAATCCTGTTTATGCTAATATCTTTGGGAATTTGACCCTAAAAAATAAAGGACAAAATTTCTATAAAAAGAAAATCATTCATTTGAAATTCTAAAATGGCAAAAAGTCAATAATTAGGATGAAAAAATGTAGTTGTGGTATGTGTTTTTTATACTTTTGTAAAATATTTCTCAGCATGGTAAAATGTATTGGGAAAAGGGGAAGTAGATGTTGAATTAATAAAATATATGATCGTGAAGAGCTTATTGTTTGTGCTTGGTTTTTTAGTGTTATTTTCCTTTTCTGCATGGGGGCAGAGGGAGTTTGACTCTCTTTATTATGGTAGGATAGGCCGGAAATTTTCTTTCTACACGAATACCCAAAATCTTAGTTTGTTGCAAGCAACGGAAATGATGAAAGATATTCCTGTAGCCAAATCAAGACTTCAAACAGGGAAGATATACGCCGGAGTAGGTTATGCATTCCTGAGTCTTGGTGGAGGGATTGTGGTGTATTCAGCGACCAACAGCATTATTAAGAAAGAGAATGTTGATGTACAAATTATTTCGCTTGGACTTTCGCTTGCTATGTTATCCAGCTATTTTCAATATTTGAAAAAGAAAAATTTTGCAAAAGCCGCAGAGGCGTATGATGCTGCTTCCCACTTGCATTCGAGAAGAAATATCCATCTTAACATCGGTCTTACCGGCAATGGGCTTGGTGTTAAATTGAAATTTTGATTAAATCCCTGCTTTGATTCTTTGTGTTTTTTTGTAAGCCATCATAGATTTGCAGGAATCATAAAAAAAGCCATCCGGAAAATACCAAATGGCTTTTTGTTGGTTAGGATAGCCTTCTTTAAAATTTTCCCAGTAGTGTGATGAGATCAACCACACGGTTGGAATAGCCCCATTCATTATCATACCAGTTGAGTGTTTTGATGATGTTGCCATTCATAACCTTGGTAAATTCAGCATCAAAGATAGATGAAAAAGGTTTTCCGACAATATCGGAAGATACCAATTTTTCTTCTGAGTAGAGGAGGACTTTGAGAAGTCTGTCTGTTTTTGCTGCTTTACGAATGGCGGCATTCACTTCATCGACCGTAACATTTCTTGAAACTTCGACCGTCAGATCTACAATCGAACCATCGGGAACAGGTACGCGAGTAGCCATTCCGTTGAGTTTTCCATTCAATGCAGGAATGACCTTGCCAACAGCTTTGGCAGCACCGGTAGTAGTAGGAATAATATTTTCAGCTGCTGCTCTACCGCGTCTCCAATCCCGGTGAGGAACATCCGCCAAACGTTGATCGTTGGTATATGCGTGAACTGTGTTTATAAGTCCTTCGACAATTCCAAATTCATCATTGATTATTTTTGCCATCGGGGCAAGGCAATTTGTCGTACAGCTTGCATTGGAGATAATACGATGCTCTGCTTTCAGTCCGTCTTCATTTACTCCGATCACTACCGTGTAATCGATTTCATCTTTGGCAGGGACACTCAATACTACTTTTTTGGCACCGGCTCGAAGGTGCATTTCCAATTTGTCCCGTGTACGAAAAATTCCTGTGGCTTCGACCACAATATCAATGTCCAATTCTTTCCACGGCAATTCTTCGGGATTGCGAATTTCCAACATCTTCACCTTTTCGTTGGGGGTGATCAGATAATCTCCTTCGATGCTCACATCTTGTCCGAATCCACTCATCACACTATCGTGTTTGAGCAAATATGCTAATACGTCATTATCGTACAAATCATTGATAGCGATAACATCAATATCTTTGCGGTCATTTAATATTCTAAATACAGACCGTCCTATTCTTCCAAAACCAT
>CAZLTF010000087.1:0-1960 GCA_964562195.1 uncultured Bacteroidales bacterium
GAAATTGCTCATTTTTCTATTGAAATCTCCGAAAAAGTCCTTCGTAAAGAACTTGCAGATAAAGAAAAACAAGTCAAATTTGCCAATGAATTGGTAAATGATATTACGTTTAGTTAAAATCATTCGACCATGAGAGAAACCAGAGTCGCAGGAAGATACGCAAAAGCACTTTTTGATTTGGCGGTAGAGCAACAATCCTTGGAGGAAGTGAACAAGGATATGAACCTTATTCACAATGTAATCTCCGGAAGTCGTGATTTGCTCTTACTTTTGAAAACACCCGTAGTGAGTATTGGCAAAAAAAATCAAATTTTGAAAGCCATATTTGCTACCCATGTCAGTGATCTTAGTATGCGTTTTTTGGAGCTGATTACCAAGAAAGGTAGAGAGTTGTATGTCAAGGAGATTAGTCATCAATTCAAATTGCTTTACAATAAGCATCATAATATTATCGAAGCAAACCTCCGCTTACCGGTAGAAGATGATTCGATTGCTCGCCAATTGAAAACAATGCTCGAATCCCATACACATTCCAATATTCACATGACCTCCCAAGTAGATGAGTCATTGATAGGAGGTTTTGTATTGAACTTTGATGATATTCAATACGATGCAAGTTTGAAAAAAAGATTGCATAATATCAAAGCACAATTTGCTGACAATTTGTACTTAAATAAATTTAGATAATAGATTTGTGATTTTCCGATATCGTATGTATTCATAACGATGAAAGATTAATTAATTTGATTGAAAAGAAATAAAAAAATAAAATAACATGGCAGAAATAAAACCCGCAGAAGTTTCCGCAATTTTAAGAGAACAGTTAGCCGGATTGAAAGATAGTGCTCAACTGGAGGAGGTGGGTACCGTACTCCAAATTGGAGATGGTATCGCCCGTATTTATGGACTCACAAACGCACAATCGGGAGAATTAATCGAATTTGAGCGTAATGGTCTGAAAGCGATTGCTCTCAATCTTGAAGAAGATAATGTAGGTGCTGTGCTTTTGGGAGATGCCAAAGGTATAAACGAAGGTGACACGGTAAAAAGAACCGGAAAAATTGCTTCCATCAAGGTAGGTGAAGGCATGCTCGGAAGAGTTGTAAACACACTGGGGCAACCCATCGACGGTAGAGGTGAATTGAAAGGAGAGCTTTTGGAAATGCCTATCGAACGCAAAGCTCCCGGTGTCATCTATCGACAACCCGTAAACGAACCACTTCAAACCGGTATCAAAGCTATTGATGCGATGATCCCCGTAGGTAGAGGGCAACGTGAGTTGATCATTGGCGACCGTCAGACGGGCAAAACTGCCGTAGCGATTGACACCATCATCAATCAAAAAGAATTTTATGAGAAAGGCGAACCTGTTTTCTGTATTTATGTAGCTATCGGACAAAAAGGTAGTACTGTTGCCCAGATTGCTCAAACCTTAGAGAAACACGGAGCTATGAAATATACGGTAATCGTATCGGCAACGGCTTCCGATCCTGCTGCATTGCAATTTTATGCTCCTTTTGCAGGTGCTGCCATTGGCGAATATTTTAGAGACACGGGACGTCCGGCATTGATCGTATATGATGATTTATCCAAACAAGCGGTGGCATATCGTGAGGTTTCCCTCTTGCTCCGCCGCCCACCGGGACGTGAAGCCTATCCCGGAGACGTATTTTATTTGCATTCCAGACTGTTAGAAAGATCTGCAAAAATCATCAATTCGGATGAAGTTGCTGCTCAGATGAACGATTTACCCGCCACCTTGAAAGGGAAAGTGAAAGGAGGTGGATCATTGACGGCACTGCCTATCATTGAAACTCAAGCCGGTGATGTTTCCGCATATATTCCCACGAATGTTATTTCCATCACGGACGGACAGATTTTCTTGGAATCCGACTTGTTTAACTCAGGAGTGAGACCCGCTATCAACGTGGGTATATCGGTATCACGCGTAGGTGGTTCG
>CAZLTF010000088.1:0-3265 GCA_964562195.1 uncultured Bacteroidales bacterium
CTCTGCGGCAGAATTTTTCTTTTCCCGGGTTTCTTCGGAAAGTTTCTCTTGTTTTTGTGCCAGTTCTTCAATTTTTTTGAGATTCTCCTCCATCTTCATCTCCAATTGAAGTTTTTTGAAAAGTTCCAGATTTTGATCCAATAATTTTTCCATTTCTTTATTGTCCATCTGCATTTTTTGAAGCATGTCTTCGACATCCTCTTTTTTGGCTTCTTCCATCATTTTTTGCAGCTCTTCGAGTAATTTGTTTAGCTCTTCATTTTTTTTGAGTTCCTCCAAAATTTCTTCCAGTTGTTTTTGTTTCTCAAGCAATGATTTATCAATTTCACTGAATTTTTCATTCTCTTTCCGGTTTTCAATACTCTTTTGTTGCAGTTGTTCTGCTTTCTGTTTCAATTCAGCTTGACGCTGCAATAGCTCTTTCAGTTTTTGTTTGTCTTCCCAGTTTAATTCTTTTTGTTCAAACAATTTGCGATTGAATGCCTTGATATCTTTTTTTAGTTCTTTGGCATCTTTTGTCATCTTTTTTAGACCTTCTTTGATTTCTTCGGTGGTTTTGTTTGTTTTTTTCTGCAATTCGCTATGAGTCGGAGCTTTGTAACTTCTCAATTGTGATTTGCTTGATTTTGAACCATTGATCGCATCATTGTCCCAGATTTCAAAATAATAGTGCACCGATTCGCCTGCTTTTTGGAGCAAATCCATAAAATTATACTGATAAAATACTTCTTGCGGACTTTGTGATAAATTGATAGGAATATCAATGCGTTTTTTTTGAATGATTTCTCCTGTTTCATTCATTTTTTGAAAAACAAATTGCATTTTTTGAAATCCATAATCATCTTTCACGATGCTCCGAAAAAATAAATTTTCTTTTAAGGTGGAATCGGCATATTCTTCTACATAAATCTGTGGATAAGCATCTTTCACCACACGAATTGAATAATCAAGCGCCCCCAAAGTGTCTACATATTGATTTGTAAAAGAGACTTGATAGTGGCAGCTTTGATAGATATTTTTTTGAAATTCAAACAGATTGCCCTCTTTTTTGGAAGGAAGCAAGCTGTCCGTCCGGATAAGAAATTTGATGTTACCGGTATTTTTTGTATAAAATTTCCAATGTACTTTTGTCCCTTCCGGAATAGTAAGATTGCCGGATTGTCCTACATTTTCATTTTCTTTACCGGTATAAGCGGGATAATTCAAAGAGATTTCCATTTGAAGAAGCAATGGCTTGGGTATCACATGTATGCGATACTCTTGAGATTTATATGCACCGGCTTGCAAACGAAAACGAATGTCTTTCTGAATGCGTTTGAAACGATGTTGATAAGAAGCCGGATTTTGTTTCTCCAATGGAAGCAAATTGTTGTTTTGCAATAGATAGACTTGTTCGGGAAAAGCATCGCCTTCCAGTCCTATTTGAAGAAGACAATCTTCATATTGGAGTACATCGAGACTTTTGTTCTTTAAGGTGATTTCAAACGGAAGTTTCTTTTCAAATACCGTATTGTGCTCCAAGATACGTTGGGTAGGTTCGGTGATCAAATCCGGAGAATAAATAAACAAAGAAAAAAACAACACAAGGGGAATTAGCAAATATTTGAGATATTGGGTATTGATCTTAAAATCAATGACACTTCTGAAATTGATGGGCTTCAATTCTTGCGTTTTTTGCTGAATCCCGGCTTCTAACAAAATAACATTTGGTGAGTCTTCACTCATCATTTTGCTTAGTTGCAATGTGTTAAGCAGTTTATCTTTAATATTTGGAAAATGTTTCCCAATGATCTTGGCGGCTTCCTCATAGCTCAATCGACGACCGATTTTCAATAGCTGAAAGACAGGAATAAAAATATAATAGGCAAGAATTGCCAAAGCAATCATCAAGTAAGAATAGAAAAAAATACTTCGTGTCAATACATCAAAATTGCCCCAATATTCGGAAAGACTAATGAGCAAAAAAGCAAACAACAACATAGATAAAGATAAAATGATGCCTTTTATCAAACGATTTTGATAATATTTGCGGATAAATCCATCCAGTTTTTCAATCAATATATTGTTTTGCCTACTCAAAATGACTTATCTTTTTTAAGTTGCAATAGTACGCATTATTTCAACGTCAATAACGAAGAATTATTTCTGTTCATTTTTTTCATCTTTGCCCGAAATTCATAGCGACTTCTTTTGATGATCGCCCAGCAAAAAAGCATCGATTAATGATTAAAAAGAACTGAAAATTTGTGATTTGTTTTTTCTCTGTCATTTTTATTACTTTTGCAGGGCGGAAATTTTAGAAGCGTTCAAATATAATTTTAATATATCATTAAACAGATGAAAACATTATTCAAAAACATAAAAGAACTAGTGCAAGTAAGGGAGAAAGGCGTTTCTTTTGTTTCGGGCACCGAGATGGGGCGTTTGCCCGGGATACGAAATGCCTATTTGGTTATTGACGAGGACAAGATTGTTGATTTCGGGAAGATGGAGGATTGTCCACCGTGGACGAATGCAAATACGGTGGATGCTCGCGAAAGAATAATAATGCCTGCCTACTGTGACTCACATACCCATCTCGTATATGCCGGCAATCGCGAAGGAGAATTTGTAGATAAGATCAATGGTCTATCCTATGAAGAGATAGCCAAAAGAGGAGGCGGGATATTAAATTCTGCCAAAAAGATGGCTGAGATTTCCGAAAAAGAATTGTATCGGCAAAGCACACTTCGCCTTCAAGAAATTATCGAACAAGGCACGGGCGCCGTAGAGATAAAATCCGGCTACGGATTGAGTTTTGAAAGTGAATTGAAGATGCTGCGCGTAATAAAGAGCTTAAAAGAAACTTTTGATATTGAGATAAAATCCACTTTCTTGGGAGCGCATGCCCTTCCTGAGAAGTATAAAAATGATAAAGATGCATATTTGAAAATGCTTATCAAGGAGTTGATGCCGGCTATTGCTGCCGAAAATTTAGCGGAATATGTAGATATTTTTTGTGAAAAAGGATATTTTTCGGTGGCGGATACCGAATTGATTTTGGAAGCAGGACAAAAATATGATTTGATACCCAAAATCCACGTCAATCAGTTTAATGCCATCGGAGGAGTAAAGGCGGGTGTAAAATACAAAGCTTTATCGGTAGATCATCTTGAAGTATTGACAGAAGAAGATATCATTGCATTGCAGGGTTCAACAACAATGCCCGTCGCTTTGCCTTCTTGTTCTTATTTCCTGAGCCTCCCTTATACGCCTGCACGTAAAA
>CAZLTF010000089.1:0-2907 GCA_964562195.1 uncultured Bacteroidales bacterium
GGATGTAGTAGTTCGTGAAAGAGGAGTGGTAGAGAAATGTTCGTTGTGTGTACAACGTATTCAAGAAGGTAAACTGATTGCCAAAAATGAAGGCCGGGAATTGCGTGACGGAGAGATCCAACCGGCTTGTGCACAAGCATGTCCTACCAATGCTATTACATTTGGTGATACCAATAATGAAAACTCCAAAGTATTGAAATTATTCAAAGATGATCGTTCCTATGGACTTTTGGAAGAATTGCACGTATTACCATCGGTAATGTATATGACGAAAGTCAGGAATAAAGATGCTCAAAAGTCACACGGACACGAACATGGTGAACATCATTCATAAAATCAATTTGAAAAGTTCTTTTTTAACAGAAAATATAAAATATTATGTACAAAAAGAGTGTTAGAGGCGTATTAATCGAAGGGAATAAATCCTATGGAGATATTACGCGGGAAGTATTAGCCTCACAAGAAACAAAAAGAGCGCCTTTGTGGTGGTACGGAGGAATGTTTGTATTCTCTGCTATGTTTTTAGTAGGGATGTATGAAATAGGTCGTACTATTACCGAAGGCATCGGACTCTGGGGCAATAATAACTCTGTTGCTTGGGGTTGGGCAATTATTAATTTTGTCTGGTGGATTGGTATCGGACATGCCGGTACGGCTTTTTCCATTTTCTTGTTGGTGCTTCGCCAAAAATGGCGTACCTCCATCAATAGAGCGGCAGAAGCTATGACCGTATTCGCGGTTTTAGCAGCCGGAATTTACCCTATGATTCACATGGGGCGTATTTGGAATGCTATTTTCATTTTTCCGTATCCCAATACACGCGGATTATGGGTCAATTACAACTCTCCACTGTTTTGGGATGTGGTAGCGATAAGTACTTATCTATTGACTTCCGCCATCTTCTGGTATATCGGTATGATTCCGGATTTGGCAACGGTAAGAGATCGTTCTACCAATAAAATCAGAAAAGCGGTATATAGTATTGCGAGTTTTGGCTGGGTAGGGTCTGCCCGTTCGTGGAAGCGCTTTGAGATTCTTGCCGTAATTCTCGGCGGATTGGCTGCTCCACTGGTAATCGCTGTACACTCCATCGTATCTATGGACTTTGCTACAGCTGTGATACCGGGATGGCATACCACTATTTTTCCCCCGTATTTCGTAGTAGGAGCTATTTTCTCAGGTTTTGCTATGGTATTGACATTGATGATAGTGATTCGTATTTCTTTCAAATTGGGAGATTTTGTGACAGACGGACACTTTGATGCCATTGCGAGAATTTTAACATTCGTCAGTTTGATTATGGGTTCATCTTATATGACAGAAGTCTTTTTGGCTTGGTACTCAGGTAGTGAATATGAAGGCTTTACTTTTTTTCACAATCGTATTTTTGGTGATTATGCATTCCAATTTTGGGCAATGGTAATTGCCAATGCCGTGATTCCTCAGCTATTCTGGTTTAAGAAAGTAAGGAGAAATATTGTTTGGCTTTTTGCTATTTCGATTGTGATTAATATCGGGATGTGGTACGAACGTTTCAATATCGTGATCACCTCGACGGCAAAAGATTTCTTGCCCTCCAACTGGGCGGAATATTCACCTTCCAACGTAGAGATCCTGATTTATTTAGGTACGATTGGCTTATTTGGAGTCGGTGTATTATGGTTTATCCGTTACATACCGATGATGGCACTCAACGAATTGAAGATGGTAAACAAAGAAACGAGTAGAGACGAAGAATAAAATTCTTGGTTTTCATTTCAAAATATAAGAATTATGAAAAGATTAATAGGTGTATTTGATGATGATAGCAAATTGCTACAAGGCATCGATAAAATATTGGAAGCAAACATAAAAATCTCCGATGTGATCACCCCCTTCGCAGTAGAAGAAGTACTCGATAAATTGAAGATAAAAACCAATCTAAAAACCGCTGCATTTTTCTATGCACTATTGGGTGGTGTGATTGGTATTTTTCTTGGACTTTATTATACATTCGTAATCGATTATCCGATCAATATCGGCGGTAAACCGAACTTGTCTCTTACTTTCGTGGTATTGATATTCGTAGGTACTATTTTGGTGACGGTTCTTTCTACCGTGACTACCTTTTTTGTGATTGAGAAAAAAGGTCCCGGTGCAAAACCTCATTTTGAATATCAAGGAATTACCGATGACCGGTTTTTGATTTTAATCGAAAAAGATACTTTGAGTGAAGATGAAATCCAAAAAGTGAGTCAGTTGATGTTGGATAGTGGTGCGATCAAAATTGACGAGAAATAATTGACATAAAAAGCAAATGAAAATGAAAAAGATATTTTTACTAATTTTTGCAATGGGTGCGATGTTCACGGCTTGTGATCACGATAGAAACGATACAGGACGTGCATATATGGCAGACTTTGATATGTATTACTCCGAAGCCTATGAGTCTTATAGTGACAATCCGGTGTTGGCAAACGGAATGACGATGCAAAAACCTGTCGAAGGTACTATTTCCCGGGAAATGATTCCCTATCCTTATACGCGTGACTATGAGAGTCAAATGAAAGCCGCCGTCGAACTACACAATCCGTTAGAAAAAAACCAAAAAAACCTTGCAGAAGGCAAAAAACTTTATGGCATTTACTGCAAAGTGTGTCATGGTGCCAACGGACAGGGAGACGGACACCTCTACACCGCCAAATTGTTTAGTGCCAAACCAAGCAATTTTCACGATGCAGCTCAAAAGAGTAAAAGTGAAGGTGAAATATTTCACATTATGACAGTAGGTTCATTGTCCGGATTAATGCCTTCACATGCTTCACAGATAAAACCCGATGATCGTTGGAGAATCGCTTCGTATATCAAAGAGACTTTTCAAAAATAAATTTGACAAAAAATAAATTCAAGATATAATGGAAACAAAGT
>CAZLTF010000090.1:0-11899 GCA_964562195.1 uncultured Bacteroidales bacterium
ACATGGAAAAGGATGGAATATGGTTGGCAATCCCTATCCTTCTTCTTTGGAATGGAATAACTCTTGGACTAAAACCAATATTGATGCTACTATTTACATCTGGGATGGGGCTACTTCACAATACAAGTATTTCAATTACAATTCACCCGGCACAAGCACATTGCCCAATGGTGAAATTATGCCCGGTCAAGGTTTTTGGATTAAAGCCAATGCTGCTTCTCCAAGCATCACCATTCCCAATTCCGAAAGACTACATTCTACCAACTCCTTTTTGAAAAACTCCAACAATGAGAATAATATTCTGCACATGACTATTTCGGACGGAGAGAATGAAGATGTTGCTTTTCTGAAATTAGATAAGAATGGCGGACAAAGTATCAGTTCTCAATACGATGTGATTAAACTTTTCGGTTCTGCCGAAGTGCCTGCCATTTATTCTTTAAAAACAGGTGAAAAATGCGCTTCCAACTATCTGCCCGCAAATCTTGAGGATCAGAAAATAAATATCGGGATTTATACTGCAAACGCCGGTGAATTCACACTTCATTTTGACAATTTGGAGAGTTTTGACACAGATATTTTGATATATTTACTTGACAAAGAGAAGAATACATTTACATCCATCAATGAGCTTCCAAACTATTCCTTTTTCTCAACAAAAGGAAACCATGAAAACAGGTTTGAGATTCTCTTTACCAAAAGTCCTCTTTCGGTAGAAAACATGAATACGGATGAGCAAAAAATTCAAATGTACGCTTATCAAGGTCATCTATTCTTAAAAAATAATTCGAAGAAGAAAGTAAACTTCAAGGCCTACACACTCTTAAGTCAACAAATATTAACACATGAAGTTGCACCACACTCCTCAAGTGTAATTGAACTTCACGTGAGAGATCAGTATATTCTCGTACAAGCAAGCTCAGATTGCCTCAACATAACCGAAAAGGTTTCTCTTCATTAATCCTCATCGATTGTCTGACTTGTTTACTAAGGCTTCACTCCACAGTGAAGCCTTTTTCCTTTATGAGTGAGTCCGGTCAAAAACCAACAAAATTAACAATATTTCTGCGGATAATATACTTATTTTTTCAATTAACTTGTATAAAGGTATCGTTGCGTATGTGGCTCGTAGCATATTTTAACGCACAAAGCATTGACATAACACACAAAGGTGACAAAACTCGTTAGATTCAGAGGGGTAAACTTACAACCCATTATAAATCAAACAATTACAATCCACAGGCTATGTGTTGTATTGTGCTTTCGTTTTCATTCTACCTATCCCAATATACACATTATTAAAAAAGAATTTATTTATTACGGTAAATTCCACAAATATTTTTTTAGCAAATTCTATTGTATTTCTATTTGTTTCAGCTTCTGCAAAATAATCAACTATTTTCGTTAACCAATCATTATTTTTTCTATACCAATCCAATAATCCAATTTTAGCATTTTCTTTTAGTAATGAAGCTGACACCCTCATTACATCTTTCCATTCAGGAATTACAGAAAAGGCAAGTTCTCCAATTAATATATCAAAATCAGGCTGAATATGATTATTCGCTAAATATTGAGCACTTAAATTTCTCACATCTACATTTATCAATTTTATGTTTTTCCAATTATTTTTAATTATCCTTCTTTGAGCAACTTTTAGCATTTCTTTTGAATAATCAACAGCAATTATTTCACCGTTATTCCCAATTTTTTCTCGAATTAACTTGAAATTTTGTCCGGTTCCACAGGCAATAATAAGAACTCTGTCACCTTTATTGATTTCTAAATTTTTGACAAGTTTCATCCTTGACTTTTTATAAACCAAGGTTGTGAAAAAATCATAATACTTTGCTATTTTATCATACCAATTAATTTTCATCGCTCTGATATTTTAAAATAAATAACACATATAAAAACAAACCCCACAAGTTCTATAAATAATTCATAATATGTCATTTCTTGGAAAAAACCATCTATTACAAGTCCTATTAATTGTGCAAATAAGAAATACGAAGTTATTAGCATTGTTGCAAAAAGAACTTTTTTTTGTTTTTTTGATATATAGGTAAAATACAAGAGCAGGTAACCTACTATAAACGAAAAGCCACTAATAACTCTCATTTCCGTTTTGCCTTGTATTGTCAACAGATTAATATTATACATTTTTGTAAAATCCTCTGTTCTTTGACCGGATTCATAAATATTATTCTTCTTCAAAAGGAATATGTATCACAACCTTGGTTCCGGCAGCAACATCATTATTCTCTCCATCTATTATTTGCATAGAAATATCCAGCTTCAATTCAGCTTTGAGAATTGCCAATCTTTCTTTGGTAACTTGCATTCCAAGAGATCTATGTTTGGGAATTGTCGAGAGGTCTTTTCTTTTTCGGGACTCTACTCTTCCGATTCCATCATCCTCTACCATCACTTTTATCCAATCCTTTCTCTTCATAAAAGAAATTGTCAACAAACCTTTATCATCTTTGGGAGCTAAACCGTGAATAATCGCATTTTCTACAAATGGTTGAATAAGCATAGGAGGGATAAACGTAAATTCTTGATCAATTTCGGCATCTATTGAAATCGAAAAATCAAATATCTCATTGAAACGTAAGCGCTCCAATTCCAGATACAGTTGAAGTGTTTCCACCTCATTATCCACAGAGATCATCTTTTCCCTTGAATTATCCAAAATCAATCGCATCAAACGTGCAAATTTTGCCAAATAACTTTGGGCGATAGCCGGTTTGTTGGTCAATATAAAATTACTGATCGAATTCAATGAGTTGAAAATAAAATGCGGATTCATTTGCGTGCGAAGCAAACGTTGTTCTATTTCTATATTTTTTTTCTCCAATTCCGATTGATAATGCCTTTGACGATACCGGTAACGGTTGAAAATCAATAACCCCAACAAAGCAAAAAGAACGAATGCACCAATTGAGATTAAAATGGAAATAAAATATTTATTTTTCTGCTTTTCGATCAATAGGTTTTTAATTTGAATTTCCTTTTCCTTTTTGTCCATTTCGTATTTCACTTCCATATCTACCAATAGCTTCTGAGACCGGTCTTGAAAGATGCTGTCTTTTACCAAAGCATATTGTTGGTAATATTCGTATGCAGACTTATCATCTCCACTTTCTTTTAATACTTTGGACAATGCCAATAGAATATCTTTTGTCAATTTACTTTCTTTGGTACGCTTTGATATTTGCAGTGCTTCCCGAAAATTCTGAATTGATACCGCATACTGTTTCATATTTTGAAAAACAAAACCAAGTTTATATTTTGCCTTTGCTACAAGTATGGGATTAGATAAATCTTTGCTAATCGACAAGGATTGTTGAAATGCTTCCTTTGCATTGGTTACCTCTTCCAAGCCGAGATACGAGTTGCCATAATCATAATATACATAAAACATTCCTTCTTTCAAGTTAAGTTCTTCGCATATTAATTTTGCAGAATCAAAATACTGCGTGGCGAGTTGATATCGACGGAGATTGTTATACTCCACGCCGATATTATGCAAAATGGGTTCAACCGTTTCCTTTGAATTGCTTTTTTTGGCAAAATCAAGCGCTGTAAGAAAATGTTCTAATGCCATCTCATACCGCCCCCAGTCTTCATAAGATTTTCCGATATTAACAAAAATAAGTGACGACAAATAACTGTCATTCAGCCTATTACTATATTTTTCAGCTTTCTGGAAATATGATAAGGCTTTCTCATAATTTCCAATGGTTTGAAATTCGATACCCAGATTGATTAGGGTTTTTGCTTCCGAAATGGTATCTTGAATCTTTTCAAAAAATTTGAGTGCTTCATTTTGACTACTTATTGCTTTGATAAATTTTCCCTTTTGATGGTAATAAATACCTAAAATAAAATTTGCCATCCCTTTTCCATAATCATCGTTTATGGAATTTGAAAAATCCAATAAAGCATTTGCATAATATATGCTACTGTCAATATTTGTTTCTATAAAAGATTCCGCCAACTCATAATAAATATATAATTTATCTTCATCTTTCGCCTGAGACAGCAAATTGCGGATACTATCCTGCGTAGCCCCCATACCCGGGAGCTGGCAATACAGAAGCAGTATTATTGAAATCATTTTCCTCATCTGCCGGATTTCATAGATGCAAAAGTAGAATAAAATACCATTCAATCAACGAATAATACCATTTAATAAATAAAAGGTAGCATTTATTCAATAATATTTCATTTTTATATTTTTTTTTGTACTTTTGTAAAATAATAATGATGAGTCAGTAAATACTAAAATATGATGAAAAAGAATTTGTTGATATTAGCTTTCGTACTCTTATATATCATAAGTTTTGGACAAAGTCCCATTGCCAAAACCGGTACAAGAACCACACTGGGACTATTTGGTGGCGGCGCCAATGATTTGGCTTTCTCTTCCGTTGGCGATAGATTGTTTGCAGCAGTCAAAGGTCCCGGAACACTATACTACTCAGATAGTTATTCTCACGATTGGATACCTGTTTTTCCTATAGATTCTATGTCTTATGTAAACCAAAATAGAGGGTGGGGAGGAGGTTCCAAAAGAGTTATTACCAATAACTCCTCCTTCGTGCTGATTCATACTTTGGGTGTAAATGGAAATACAAGCGAAGCGGTAGTGAGTTTTGACAATGGTGATACGTGGACGACTGCGATGAATGCAGATATGCTTCATACGATTGCCAACCAATACCGGACTGTTTCGGCGATTGAACTCGTTGATAGCACTTTATTTATTGCGATGGAAGAGATTTTACTCAGAAGATATCATACCCCTGTTGATACAACGGAAGTTATTCCTGTTGCCATTCCTGCCGGTTATTCTATTGCTTCTGTTGCCGCTTCCAACAATCAATCCGGCTATCCGCTCTATATGGTACTCATAGCGTCTCCTACGGATGCTGTTATTGCCAAATTTGATGGAACAAACCTATTCATTTTACCCGAGCCGAATGATCCTGACTTCATTCCCGTCAATATTTTTACCCATCATGGAGAGACCAACGGGAAAACCGTTTTGTACAGTTATAAGGATATTAATACCAACAAATTTTATGTAAAATATTCAATTGACGAAGGAGTTTCTTGGGCAGATATCAGTCCGTCTCCAATGGATTTTCCATTACACGATGCCGATTTCTTTCCTTCTTGGACATCTCAGATGCCTGTAAGTCAGGGATTGCGCATCTCATTCCCCAATGGAATATTATCCGATGACCTTGGTGCTACTTGGCAAAGTCCTTCCGTCCCAATAATAAGGGGAGGAATTGCGAGCAGCCCGCAAAATACGGATCAAATCATCGCTTCGGGAAAACATTTTGTTCTTCGATCACAATCCGGAATCAATGGACCTTTTGAACGCTTGGAAAACATCGGATTTCATAATTTTTCGGTTTACGATATCGACAATAAGCAAGGTAAAATGTATATGGCTACTAGCTGTGGATTAGCTTTCACGGAAAAATATGATCAAGGAGTGCCCGAAGAGCTTCTGTGGACAGCTCCCAACGGGCAATTTCCCATTCCCTCTTTGCCCGAAGGAAGTGTAACATCGGTATGTATGAATCCCAACAATACAAAGCATGTGGTCTGTGGCGGTCCTTTCGGCTTTGCCGTAAAATTTGCAGGCAATCCCGATTTTATTATTACTACACCGGCAGACTGGAATTCCGGACCAAATATTGACTATACCGTCACAGATATAGAATTTGTCAACAACGGAAGAATCATTGCCACTACAGGGAAAAAATTTATAAAAACAAAAGATTATATCGCTCCTAATATTGGTAATATTTGGATCTCGGATGACGGTGGAAATTCGTGGAGTAAAAATGTAAGTATTCCTCCCGGCGATTTTATTTCCGGAAATACAATCCTTTATAATTATGCTACCAATATCATTATGATAGGTTCCGGTGCCAATGAAGCCGAATTGACAGGCAATGGAGCATTATGGATTTCTTCCGACAACGGAGATACTTGGACTCAAAGCAATACTCCCATTTCGACTATTACCGGCAATAATCTGCCTGTGTATGATATTGAACAGGGAGCTTCACCCGATGATTATTATTTTGCTGCCGGCGAAAAACTTCTTTTTTCTAATGATGGTTTTGGTTTTGTGCAATATACTCTCCCCTCCAATATAGGGGCAGCTACGGCTCTCTTATTTGAAAATAATTATGATACCTTGAAGATTGCCATCGGAAACAGTATCGCAGATTATTTATTAACAATAAATGATGTAGATATCTCTTTTGAAGCATATCCGGATGAACATTTTTATTGTCTGGCACATGGTTCTCTTCTGGCTGGTTCGACATACGGGTCAAGTAAAACAACATCGGCAACGGCTTACAGTCTTGACCTTAAAATATTTTATGAAGGACCTTTCAATACTTCTACACTTGAGATGGATACAACCTTAAACACACTTGGGTATCTGCCTCTCAACCAACCCTTTAATGTATTTCCTTGGTATTATTCGGGAACCGAAAGCGTAAGCAGCATTCCAAATACGGAGATTGTTGATTGGATATTAGTCGAACTGAGGGCTACTACAGGAGATGCCTCGAGTGCCACCAAAGACAAAGCTTTCAAAAGACAAGCCGGATTTATTCTCAAAGATGGAAGTATCGTAGGTTTGGATGGTTCGACTCCTCTACGTTTTTCACGAATTATCGGATCAAAATATACCGGAATCAAAGACTCTCAATCTGTCCACGCCAAATTAATTGTAAAAAGACATACCAAAGGAAGAACCAACAGCCCCTTAGTCATAGACCCTACCGCAAAAACAGCTACTTATGATTATACCTTATCGGCAAGCCGGTATTATGATGGCACATCGGTTGCCAAAGAATTAAGCTCCGGAATATGGGGACTGCTCACCGGTGATGCCAATGAAGACGGATACATCAACAATGTTGATAAAAATGATTATTGGGTGCCCGAAAACGGCAATTCGGGCTACTATCCTGCCGACTTCAATATGAATGGCACCGTGGATTCTACCGATCTGGATGATTATTGGAAAGTAAACACCGGACTGGGAACAGGAGAACTATAAAATCCTCCGGATTCTCTAATCGGAGAAATGAAAATTCCCTGTATATGGTGTTTGGGACAAAACATCTTATTTTGCACTTCCGGAATAGGGTGAAATGAGGCGCTGTATTGAACAAGAATGAAAGCTATCTGTTCTTTCTTATAGAGATAAATATTGGATTGAAATGAATGAAAAGGAGAAAACAGCAAGACTTTCTATCTATTCCAATGCTTTGTTGATAGTCATCAAATTAGGTGCTGCCATTGTAGGCGGATCGGTCGGAATAATCTCCGAAGCTATTCATTCAATGGTAGATATGATAGCATCATTTGTTGCATTTTTTTCTGTCAGGATTTCATCCAAACCGCCGGATGAAGATCATCCGTATGGACACGGGAAATATGAAAATATTTCAGGAGTGATCGAAGCAATGTTGATTTTTGCAGCGGCAATATGGATTATCTACGAAGCTATTGATCGTTTTTTTCATCCTCGTGAGACCCATTATGCTCTTTTGGGATTTATCGTAATGCTTATATCTGTAATCGTAAACATCTATGTATCAAGAAGATTGTATGATGTAGCTCAAAAATATGATTCGGTGGCTTTGGAAGCCGACGCCCTGCATCTCAAAACCGATATTTATACTTCGGCAGGCATTGCTCTTGGTTTTATCTTATTGCATTTTACACATTATCTTTGGATCGATCCTTTGATAGCATTGGCAGTGGCAATGCTTATCATATATGAAGCAGCCATATTGATCAAACACGCTTTCTCTCCTCTTGTAGATAGCAGACTCCCACTGGAAGAAAAGGAAGAGATCATCCGTCTTTTGGATAGTGAGATTGACAAACTTCCGGGCATTTCTTACCAACAACTTCGTACCCGCAAATCAGGCTCACACAAATACATTGATTTTATTTTGATAGTCCCCGGAGAGATCAGTGTATCTATGGCGCATTTGATCTGTGATAAGATCGAAAACCTAATCCACAAACAATTGACCGGCGTAGATATTAACATTCATATCGAACCGCAAAAAACAAATGAAATTATTCCTCCTTCATGGACAACAAATGACACATAAAAATCCCCGATAGATGCATATGCTATCATATCCAAACATCTTAGTATGCACAAAAATATTATCATCATTATGAACAATAAACATAGCCTTATGAAATATCTCAAATCATTGATTGTTATCTTCCTCAGCATCTATTCATCACATATTACTGCGCAAGATGCCCAAGAGATTATCTCAAAAGCCGACAAAAAATTGAGAGGCGAAAGTTCATATTCAGAAATACGTATCAAAATGATTCGTCCCAAATGGGAAAAAGAGATGCAACTCAAAAATTGGACAAAAGGCTCAAAATTGTCTGTCTCTTTGGTCACCTATCCCGCCAAAGAAAAAGGAATCGTATTTCTCAAAAGAGATCAAGAAATATGGAATTATGTACCTTCTATCGAACGAAAGATCAAACTCCCTCCTTCAATGATGATGCAATCTTGGATGGGAACCGATCTCATCAACGATGACCTTGTCAAACAATCTTCTATCGTGACGGATTATCACCAGAGAATAATAGGGGAAGAAACAGTAGAAGGATTGCCATGCTGGAAGATTGAACTAATCCCGCATGAAGACGCTGCAGTAGTGTGGGGAAAGATGCTAATCTGGATAGATAAAAATGATTATATGCAGATGAAAGCCGAATTTTATGACGAAGACAATTTCCTTATAAACAGTATGTTATCTCATAAACCAAAAATATTTGATGGAAAAAAATTACCTTCTGTTTTGGAATTTATTCCATGGGAAAAAGATGGAAATAAGACGATCATAGAATACAAAGTATTGCGATTTGATACAGAAATTAAAGACGAAATATTTACTATTCGCTATATGAAAAGACTCAAATAATGATACTATCCCGGAGGATTACAATAGAGTGAGTAGAAAAAATGTGATATTGTCTATGAAGGTGGATGGATTGAAAGGAAAAATCCTGAAGTTGGATATGCCATTACAAATTTCAATGTCAAAGATGTAAAATTAATATCATTTTCTCCTTTTTTATACAAGTATGTATTGATATTTATGTTAAATTCGCATAAGATTATTTATTCATCAATCGCTTTTGATTGGAAAAATGTACATAATTATCGGTTTTTATATTTTAATTTCGTCGCTAAATTCTTTTGTAGAAACATCGTATAATGCTGATAGCGTGTATAATAGATTGAAAAAAACAATCGCTTCGTAATATTTTTTATTTTTTTCAATTTGTTTTAATAATAATTGTAATTTTACAGCATTGAACATAAAAAAACGAAGTTATTATGAGTAAATTTGATGATGTAGTAAAAAAAGCAGTAGAACAGCTTGCCAAAGTTGGTATCAAAAGTGTAGATGAAACTTTATTAAGAGGTGTGGCAAAATCACAAGGACCTTCTATTTATCTGAGAGATGCTTCCATGGTTTCTTGTAGCGATCAAAGTGAATTGGACAGAGTAATTAATAATTTTGTCAAAAGAAAATTGAATGTAACTGACGATGCTAAAATTGATAAAGCAATCAAGGCAACTTGTGCAACTTTTAAACCGGTAAAACAAAAAATGCGTGTAGCATTTTATTATGTTTTGGTAAAAGAATTGGGAAAAGAAGAAGTATTTTAATCGCATCTTCATTTAAGATTATAAAAGGAAGCTCTGTCCGGGCTTCCTTTTTGTGTTTATTCAATATTTCGTTTTTCTTGTATTTTATTATTGAAATATTTACATAATTCATTTACTTTCACGTGTTTGAGTTTTTTCATCAGACTCTTAATAAAAAATTACTCATTCATCGTATTTGTGTATCTTTGCGACTGCAATATTCTTCCGGCAGAGGATTGATTGGATGGATATTTTTGTATATATAATATGTAGCGATATGAATAATAAAAGTTTTACGAAAAAGCCTGTTTTTTATTGGATTCTTGCCATTTTGATAGCTGCTTCGGCTATGATATATCAACGCGGTACAGGTCCTACCTACCCGCTCAAAGCGAAAGCAACAATTCAAGGAAAAGAGTATCATTTCAAGTTTTTACGTTCTCATGGCGGGGAAGAAGATTGTCCTATTGAAATAGAGATAGACAATGAGAATGTTACGGGTAGTTTATATTTCAAGCGTTTTAAATCCAAAGATGATTGGACGGAGTTGAAATTAACAAGAAAAGGGAATGTCCTTTCCGCTTCATTGCCTTGGCAGCCACCTGCCGGAAAATTAGCCTATTATATCCGTCTTTCGAACGAAAAAGAGCAAATTTTCATACAAAAAGAAGAACCGGTCGTGATTCGATTCAAGGGAGCTGTACCTACGGGCATATTGATCCCGCATGTATTGTTTATGATATTAACTATCATTTTTTCCGCTGCCGCTTTGGTATTTGCATTGGCTGATCATCCGCATTATGTGCGTTATGGATATACGGCTATCTTAACCTTGATCATCGGTGGCTTAATCTTGGGACCGATCGTCCAAAAATATGCCTTCAATGAATATTGGGCTGGTATTCCCTATGGCTATGATCTGACGGACAACAAAACATTATTCCTCTTTATTGCTTGGATGATTGCGGTTTTGATTCATTGGAAACGAAAAAACAGGTGGATATTTGTGGCTGCAGCCGTTGCCGCCCTGATCATTTATGCCATCCCTCATAGCGCTATGGGTTCCGAATTAAATTATGAAACGGGTACCGTCGAACAAGCAGATTTGTAATACAGTATGTTGGTAAGATTCTTTGAACAAAGTGATATTTTCAGATTTATAAGCTTACTTCTGCTTATCATTTTGCTTCTTGGTAAATCTTTTTTTATTGACTTTGTCGATGCCAATAATGATGGAATATTGTATCCATATTTCACGGATATTGAGACTCATTGGAAAGTATCATTCTCTATATTCTTTGTTTTTCTCCAGAGTATCTTTATATTTTTTATTAGCAACCGTTTTAAGTTAATAAAAAATGATTCTATTCTTAGTTCGACTGCCTATATTATTCTCATGGGTTTGTTTCCACGTTTGGCTATTTATCCTGAGTTTTATTTGATGCAAATTCTTTTCAGTGTACTTATTTTCATTATCTTTTTGTTTGATCGTGAATTTTATTTTGAATATCTGTTTTGGGCAGGTCTGGGAATGGGAATTATAAGTTTGATCAATATTCAACTTACACTTTTATTCATCGTGATACCGATCTATTTGTGGTTGATCAATCGATTTGGCTTACGAAATTTAGTAATAGGCGGATTGGGATTTTTATTTCCTTATTCTGTCTTTTCGATGTATTCTTTTGTCAAATACAATCAACTGATATATAGTCATATAAGACTGGATGACATCACTATTGTTCCATCTACCTCTCCCTCTGTTTTGATGGCTTCCTTGTTGGTTTTGATAGCCATTTTTTCGATGATAAAAGTTTTTTCAACGATGTCGCGATATATGATACAGGTGCGCAATTATTTTATTTCGATAAGTATATTTAGTGTTATTCTTATCATATTGTCATTCCAAAATTCACCCCAATATACCATTTTTGCTATACTGCCGCTTTCTTTTTTATTTGCTCGAATGATAGAATCCGTCAAATCCAATATATGGAAAAATATTTATTTTGTAAGTCTGTTTTTATTCTCTCTTTCACAAAGTTTACTTAGTCTAAATATCTTATAATGGGACTCTTATCTTATTATTCTGAAAATAGCCGGTGGGAAGCCGGCTGTGATGAAGCGGGCAGAGGTTGTCTTGCTGGTCCG
>CAZLTF010000091.1:0-5628 GCA_964562195.1 uncultured Bacteroidales bacterium
TATTTTGGGATGCAATACCTCAAGTCCATAGTAGATAAGTGTAGGAATAACACCACTTATCAGCCAAGTTCCCGACAATGCACCGATAAGCAACAAAATAATAATTGCAGGCATTGCCGAATCAATGGTTTGTAGCAATTTTTGTCGAATCTCACCCCAAGTAAATCCAAGCCGTACACCAATTCCGGCAGCCGTGGCGGCAGCTATCATCAAAGCTATCTGATTGCTTCCCGCTAAGGTGTCTTCAAAGAGAATCACATTGAAAGCCAGCAAAATAATAAGCAAAACAATGGGAATGAAGGAAGCTGTCAAAGTCGGATTTTGTTGTGTCTTCATATATCACGTATAAAACCGGACAAAGGTATATATTTTGAGAAAGGGAAAAAGAATTATTCTTATTATTCTCATTCTATTGTCAATTTATTCCCGTTCTATTTCTCAAAACGACGGAAACTCTATTTGCATAATTTGAAAACAAGGTGTCACGACAAGGAGCTAATTGTGGTAAATCTATTGATAGAAAAAAAGGTCTAATAAATGAATATTAGACCTTTTCGCAAGTAGCGGGAGCCAGACTCGAACTGACGACCTTTGGGTTATGAGCCCAACGAGCTACCACTGCTCCATCCCGCAATATATTTTTGTTTGTACAATACTTTTTCCTTATTAAAGCGATGCAAAATTACTAAATATTTGATTATACAAACATTTTCTTTTAAAAAAAATTATTTCTTTTTTTGATCAAAATAAAAAGTGTTGGTCTTAGAAGAATAAATCTTACTTTTGTCAAAATAAAATAGATACGAAAAAAGTAAATGGAATATGACTCATAAAGCCGGCTTTGTAAATATTATTGGCAATCCAAACGTAGGAAAATCAACGTTAATGAATGCTTTTTTGGGTGAAAAGCTTTCTATCACAACCTCCAAAGCACAGACCACACGTCACCGGATAATGGGCATCAAAAACGAAGAGGATTATCAAATTGTTTTTTCGGATTTACCCGGAATCTTAGACCCACATTACAAACTTCAAGAAAAAATGCTTGGTTTTATCAATCAGGCTTTGCAAGACGCAGACATTTTTGTGTATATGCTTGAGATAGGTGAACGCAAATACAATGAAGAAATAGTCGAGAAGATCAAAAATACAAAACTTCCGGTTATTGTCCTCATCAATAAAATTGACAAATCCGCTCAGGATAAGATTATGGAGGAAATGAAATACTGGAAAGGTATTTTTCCGGAATCGGATGTCTTTGCTATTTCCGCTCTACATCATTTTAACACTCAAGCCGTATTGGATAGAATACTGGAGCTATTGCCTGAAAGCCCTCCTTATTTTCCCAAAGATGAGATGTCAGACAAGACCTTGCGATTTTTTGTTTCGGAAATTATTCGGGAGAAGATATTATTAAATTTCAAACAAGAAATTCCATACTCGGTTGAGATTGTTGTTGATGAATTTAAAGAAACAGCAAAACTTATTCGTATCAAAGCGACTATTTTTGTGGCAAGAGATACACAAAAAAGTATTCTCATCGGCAAAGAAGGACAATCCATTAAAAAATTTGCCACACAAGCCAGAAAAGATATGGAACAATTTTTGAGCAACAAGGTTTTTCTTGAGTTGTTTGTGAAAGTAAGTAAAAATTGGCGAGACAATGATTTACAATTAAAACGTTTTGGATATGAAAACTAACTACTTTTTGCAGCAACGACTTGTGCAATACAAACATATTTTGACAAAGTCAATGATATTGAAATAAATTCGTACCTATGAGATCTAAGTATTTTTTGATTTTATTCATATTTCTGTTTTCCGGTGGACTCTATGCTACGCACGAGCGAGCCGGAGAGATTACTTATGAGCATCTTACAGGTTCGGAATATCCCGCTAATACATATAGAATCACGATTACCACATTTACGTTTACGGAAACTCCTGCAGACCGGGATTCATTGCCAATCCGCTGGGGCGATAATACTTCTGCCGTTTTGGGACGGCAATTTCAACAATATCTCGGCAATCAAACCAAGATGAACCGATATACCGGCATACATACTTATCCCGGAATGGGTACCTATATCATCTCAATGGAAGATCCCAATCGAAATTCCGGTGTGATTAATATTCCCAATTCGGTAGATGTGCCGTTTTATATTGAGAGCAAACTCGTTATTGGTCCTTTGGGACATAATAATTCGGTTCAGCTAACCAATTATCCGATTGATGAGGCTTGTGTATATAAGCCTTTTGTCCACAATCCGGGAGCGGTTGACATAGACGGTGACAGCATCGCCTATCGCATCACTGTTTGCCGGGGAAAAAACGGACAGATAGTCAACGGGTTTACCCAACCGCAAGCCATTAACAGTTTCGGAATAGACCCCTACACCGGAGAATTGCTTTGGGATAGCCCTATGACTCTCGGTGAATACAATGTGGCTTTCGTCATCGAAGAATGGCGGGAAGGATTTCTCGTCGGAGAAGTCACCCGTGATATGCAGATCAGGGTAGAAGCATGCACCAATAATCCTCCTGTCATAGAGACATTATCAGACACTTGTGTGCTGGTAGATACAGAATTGCTCTTGGATGTGAAAACCTACGATCCGGATGGAGATGCAGTCGTATTGTCCGCCACGGGAATACCTCTGACACTTGCACAAAATGCCGCCACAGCAAGCCCCAACCCCGTGTATAATCTTGATACCGCTTGGATGCATTTTGCTTGGCAACCAAGTTGTCATGAAATTAGAAAAAATCCGTATAAAGTTCATTTTAAATCTGTTGATAATGCCAATCCTGTATCCCTCGCTACCTATCATACTACCAATATTAAAGTCATTGCACCTCCGGTAAATATTATCTCTGCGACACCCTTGGGCACTTCTATCAGTCTCGACTGGACTCCGTCTTCCTGCGACAACTGCATCGGCTATAAGATATACCGAAAGTCCGGCAATTCAAATTTTGTCCCTTCATATTGCGAAACCGGAGTGCCTCTTTGGACAGGATTTGAACTAATCCAAACCATTCCCGAAAAAGAAACCTTATCTTTTACGGATGACAACAATGGTGAAGGCTTGGTGCACGGTATCAAATATTGCTATATAGTAACCCCCTTTTTTCTTAAAAATGCGGAAGGCATTGCATCCAATATTATGTGTGCACATTTAAAAAAAGATATGCCTATCATCACAAATGTAAGCATCGAAAATACCGGTGACGAAAACGGACAAATTCGCATCGTTTGGTCAAAACCTACGGAAATTGATGTGAATCAGATACCGGGACCTTATGAATACCGCCTTTATGGTAAAAATCAAGATGAAACGGACTATCAACTGCTTGCCACTTTTGATGATTTGAATGACACTGTCTTTGTCCATCCAAACCGGAATACCAAAGATCTGATGCACCAATACAAGATCGACTTTTACAATATGGAAGAAGGAAACATTTTCAAGATAGGCACTACACCTGAGGTCAATTCGACTTTCCTCCGGATCACACCTACCAACTTTCAACTTACACTATCGTGGAATGATGACCAACCTTGGCTGGATGACAGCACTCATATTTTCAGGAAAAATCAATACACAGGCGAATATGATTCATTGGTTTCTGTTTACAATTCCAATCATTTTGCGGATACCGGACTGGTCAATGGTATGGAATATTGCTATTATGCCAAAACCTTCGGACATTATTCGTTAAATGGAATTGTCAAACCTATTGTCAATTTTTCACAGATCAATTGTGATACCCCACTGGACAATGTCCCTCCTTGTCTGCCTGACTTTTTCGTAAAAGTAGATTGTCAATCATATCAAAATGAGATTGTGATCCAAGATGATCCTTGTCTGGAAGAAGATATGATGTTTTATATTCATTATATGTACGTTGAAAATAATGATTATAGTGAAATTATCGATTCTATTACGGATCTCCAATATACGTTTGTGTCGGATCCTCCGTCAATAGTAGGATGTTTTGCCATTTCGGCAAGGGATTCTCTATATAATTATACGCCTACTTCCCCTTTTCAATGTGTGGATATCGACTCTTGCAATACGATTGTTTTTCCACCTATGATCTCGCCCAATAATGATGGATACAACGATTGGTTTCATGCTTTTTATGTAAATTCGATTAAAAATTTCAATATCACCGTCGTAAATCGCTGGGGAGTATTAGTTTATGAAAGTGATGACCCTTATTTTCAATGGGACGGAAAATGTCAAACAACAAATAATCCATGTAGCACGGGTACCTATTATTTCGTGGCAAGATTTACGGAATTTACTTTGGGAGGCGAAGCAAGTCATGTCGTGAAAGGGAGTCTCACAATCTTATATTGACAAAGTTAATATGTTGTTACTAAGTTAATTATGCTTATGGTAGAAAAATATTAAAACCCAAAAATTTATTAGAAAATATACTCTCAAATACAAAAGAAAATGAACAAAGATTTTTATGCAGTGATAATGGCAGGAGGAATAGGGAGCCGTTTTTGGCCAATGAGCACGGTAGATCATCCCAAACAATTTATGGACATTCTCGGGTCGGGAAGAACATTAATTCAACAAACGTATGATCGTTTTTTGAATGTTTGTCCCAAAGAGAATATCTTTGTTGTCACCAATGAGCGATATAAAAATATGGTACTTTCACAGTTGGACGGCATGCAAGAGAATCAAGTGCTTTGCGAACCGGTAATGCGCAATACAGCTCCCGCTATTGCCTATGCTGCGTTTAAGATTTACAAACAAAATCCGGATGCCAAGATGACGGTGGCTCCTTCGGATCATATTATTCTCAAAGAAGAAAAATTTCAACAAATTGTCCTTTCCGCCCTGCAAATTGCAGAACAAAACAAAGGACTTTTAACATTGGGAATCAAGCCGACGAGACCCGATACGGGATATGGATACATTCAATTTGACGAAAATAGCAGTTCTCCCGAACAAACATTGCTTCGAAAAGTGAAAAGATTTACAGAAAAACCGGATTTGCAAAATGCCGAAAAATTCTTGGCAAGTGGTGATTTTGTGTGGAATGCCGGTATTTTTGTGTGGTCTGCAGAAAGTATCTTGAATGCATTCAAAATGTTTATCCCGGATTTGTATGCTATCTTTGACTCCGGACGTAAGTTTTTGAATACCACCGAAGAAGAGACTTTTATCAATGCTGAATTCCCTAAATGTCCCAATATTTCTATCGATTATGGCGTAATGGAAAAGGCTACGAATGTTTTCACTATGATTTCGGATATCGGATGGTCAGATCTGGGAACATGGGGTTCCTTGTTTGACATCTCTCCAAAAGATGAGAATAATAACGCACTCGTCAATGGAAATATCATTACTTACGATTCCTGTGATAATATGATTCATGTTCCCGCCGGTAGGCAAATCGTAGTACAGGGCTTGCACGATTTTATCATTGTGGAAAATGATAATACTATCTTGATATGCGCCAAAAAAGATGAACAAAAAATAAAAAATATTGTGCAAAATTTGAAAACATAAGAGATTCAAAAGTGGCCTTCTTTTGTGGAACGAAAACACTCTCTTTGTGAATGAAAAAATGCTGGTTTTTCTTGCATTTTATTATTGATAT
>CAZLTF010000092.1:0-5084 GCA_964562195.1 uncultured Bacteroidales bacterium
AAAGCCTCTCGGATTTTATTCAGAAATAATAATCATAAATGAGTCCAGTCTAAAAAGGTAAAATCAACGATTTTACTGTTTTTAATCTTCTGTTAATCAGACTTGGTTTTTTTGAAATCTGAGAATCTGTGGCTTCTTTTACCGGACTCTTTTATTAACTCGCCTAAAAACCCGAAGTTTCAAGTGAGATGAGTTTACCATTGAAAAAAATATTATCCTTTGGAACAAAAAAAGACCTTATTCTTCGTACAAAATCTCATTGTCAATTGCTCTTTCGTAGGGCGTATCGTCATTGGTAACGGAGTGAAGCAATATAGACTGCTAAACGATTGATTTGAGATTGCTTCCTTGCAGTCGCAATGACGTTACGGTATCTGGTGCTTGGTACGGGACACTATTTAGTGTCCCGTACGAAACTCCCGTTTTTCATAGTGCTTCGGTAGAAAACGTCAAGTTCGAGGCTTGTGAAACTAATTGATGGGTGCCGATAGCTATCGGTATGACTTTTGTCAATGACTGCTTTAAACACAAGCGTAACGAAGAGCCGAGCACAGCGAATACGTGAATACCTTTAAAATCAATAATACCGATGAACAAATTGGCGTTTTGTACCAAGCACTATTTACGATAGTAAAACAAAAGGAAGCACCAGAGGTGCGAAATACGGGGATAAATGGCAACGCCATAAACGCAGGCGAGAAAATGTAAAATTGAAAAATGGATGATGCTGTCCTGCGGAACAAAACAATAAATGAATATCTAATATTATCGGTACTACGGACCTTGCTATTCTGTAGGTGTTTTGCTACAAATATTTCCAGTGCTCTGCACCTGATTTATCGTATATTTTAACTATTGAATAATAAGGTTAATAAGGTTGGGTTTGGGGGGAACTGCTTGCTACTGAGGTTTTTTCAAATATATTTGAAAAATGCCGATAGACTAACAATCTGAGAATTTTAATTTTCTGGATATTGATAGCATTTCGGTGTTATAACAAAAAATAAATAAGGTTTCATCAAAACTACACTAACCCCCAATCACTAACCACTAACCACTAACCACTAACCACTAACAACTAACCACTAACCACTAACCACTAACAATTAACCACTAACTCCGAGAAACTTCGTGACACCAATTCCCCCTATATTCACTACATTTAAGCCCCCAAAAGAAAAAATATGTTAAAAATGTTGCAGGTTAGTAAATACTAACTAACTTTGCCGAAAATTTTAACGATAAATATGATTTATTGATTTTGGAAAGAAATTGGATGATAAAAAACAGAACAAAGAACGATGGTAAAATTATTAAATAACTTATTGAATTATAAATATTGGACGATGGCAATTTTGCTTGCTATCACGGTATTTTTTGTTTTTGAGATGAGACAAAATACCACTATGGAAACGGATTTGGATAAATATATGCCACAGGATCATCCGGCATTTATCTATAGTGACAAAGCTGAGGAATGGTTTGGTATTAAAGATGGCATCATCATCGCATTGGAAAACAGAAAAGGTATTTTCAACCGTACTACGCTTGATACTTTGAAGCGGTTGACCAAGCGTTTTCAAAATTTTGAAGAGATTGAGAAGGACGATGTTGTCTCGCTATATACGGCAGATAATATTATCGGAACGGAAGATGGGATGGACGTAAAACGTTTTTATAAACGTGTTCCGAAATCAAAAGAGAAACTCCAAAAGATGAAGGAAGACGTAGAGAAAAACGAGATGATTTTCGGGCGATTGGTATCCAAAGATGAGACAGTGGCAATAATCATAGCGGAGATAAAGGATAATGTTTTCACACAGGATTTTTACAATCGTATTTTGAAGACCGCCAAGGCTTCCGGGACAGATGATATTAAGGTATATGTAGCGGGACGACCGATCGTGGAAGGCACGATGGCATTGCTTGGACCTGCAGATATGAAAAAAATGGTTCCCATTGTAATTTTGGTAATTTTTCTGGTGCTTTTGCTAACATTAAGGAGCATTAAGGCTAGTTTGATTACATTGGGGGTAGTGTTTTTCTCGACGATATGGGCATTTGGGTTAATGGCGACAGTCGGCATCCCGATATATGCTATTTCGACGATGATTCCGGTGATGTTGATTGCGATAGGTGTTGCAGACGGCGTGCATCTGTATAGTCACGTACAAGTTTTTCTCAATCATCATCCTGTGGCAACGCGAACAGATGTCGTCAAAGATATGATCAAAAGTCTCTGGAAACCGGTAGTGATCACCTCTGTTACGACGGCAGTCGGGTTTATTTCATTGCTTACATCGGAGGTGTATCCTGTGAAATACTTCGGGCTTTTCACCGCCTTCGGCGTAATGATGGCGATGGTATTTTCTTTGGTTTTCCTTCCCGCCGGAATAATGATTTTTGGTCTTCCCAATTCGCGTCCCATCGATCATACCGAAGATAAGGGCGGACATTCACATTCCAAAATTGCCAATACTTTTGCAGCTTGGATCATTAATCACCGGGCGATTTCGATCATTGCGACAGCAGCGATTGTTGTACTTTCAATCATTGGGATGCAAGAAATTTGGATCAATTCGAGTTTTCTCGAGAAATTTGAAAAAGACAGTGATATTGTCCTTACCGATGCGTTTATTAACGAACATTTCGGAGGTACGAGTACACTCAATTTGATTTTGGATGCCGGTGGCAAAAAGGATACTTTCAAAAAACCCGAAGTACTACAATTGATAGATCGATTGCAACAACAAGTAGTCGATGATCTGCCGGTAGCCGGTAATTCGTTTTCACTTGCCGATTATCTCAAACGTATGAACAAAGTGATGAATGCCGACAGGGAGGAGTTTAACAAGATTCCACCCAAACAAGATATGGTGGCACAATACCTCTTGCTTTATGAGATGTCCGGTGATCCGGAAAATCTCAACAAAGTCGTAGATTATAATTACGAAAAGGCAAATATTACCTTCCAACTCAAAAGTGACAACTCGAAGGCGATGAACAGTGCCTTGGACATCATTCATACATTTGAAGATGATTTCAAAAAATTGGGAATCAGCATCAATTATGCAGGTAGCGGCTACAAAGCTCTGGTATTCACGGATCTGATTTTGGAAGGACAAATCAAAAGCTTGATTATGTCATTGATTATCATTGTAATATTGCTTTCGGCAATGTTTAAAAGTATAAAAGTAGGTCTGATCGGTTCGGTGCCGATTGTCATAACGGCTTTGATCAGTTTCGGGGTGATGGGATTTTTAAACATTCCTTTGAGTACAACGACGGCTTTGCTCTCGAGTATTGCGATAGGTATCGGAATTGATTATGCGGTACATTTCTTGGAACAATACAAAGCGAATGCTGCTACGACCCTTGATAAAATTGCGATAGCACAAAAGACAATGGCACATTCCGGCAGGGCAATTATTTATAATGCTACGGTCGTAATCATCGGATTTTTGGTACTTCTATTCTCTGTGTTTCCTCCGAATAGAGAACTTGGAGCTTTGGTCTCACTGAATATGTTTACCAGTTTTGCAGGAACACTTACCATAATGTTGGTATTGCTGTATAGTAGCCGGGTTTTTTCTAAGAATACCCGAAATGACATTAAAAAATAAAATAAGCACTCCGGACTTTTTCCGGAAATGAATACTAAAATAAATAATAATAAAGAAAAAAAGAAAAAATATGAAAAAGTTAACAGCCATAGCAGCGGCTATCTTATTGGTAGCAAGCATAAGTGCAAAAGCACAAATGACAGGAAGAGAAATCGTCAATAAGGCATACAATCTTCCTCAGGGAGATGACAGAACCTCTGTTTTGACAATGACTCTGACAAATAAAAGCGGGCAAACGAGAGTTCGCAAAATCAAACAATTTAATAAAGATTTGGGTGATGTAGAGAAAAAGATAATGTTTTTTATGTCTCCGGCGGATGTCAAAAACACTTCTTTTATGAATTGGAGTTATGATAGTGACAAAGCCGATGATCAATGGATTTATTTACCTGCATTGAAGAAAGTAAAACGTATCTCAAGTGACAGTAAAAGTGATTATTTTATGGGATCGGATTTCACGTATGATGATCTGGGTGACCGGAAATTGGATGCGGATGTTCATCAGCTTTTGAGGGAAGAGACCGTCGATGGGAAGACTTGCTATGTCGTGAAAAGTGTTTCCAAAGATGAGGATTATATGTATTCCAAAACGATCACTTGGATACAAAAAGATAATTTTGTTGGCGTAAAAAAAGAATTTTACGACGAAGACGAAGAATTACTCAAAATATTGACTATCAAAAAGGTAGAGAAGATTTCAGGTTTTTGGATTGTGAGTGAATCGGAAATGAAAAACGTACAAAAAAAGCATAGCACAAAAATTCAATTGTCGGATATCAAAGTGAATACCGGAGTACCCGCTTCCAAATTTAGCGAACGGATGATGATGCGTGGCATTTAGAGTCTGCCGAAAATTCATTAAACACGTGAAATAGAATAAATTACGCAATAATATCAATAATGAGTCCCGTCAATAATCAAGCGAAGCAGCCTGATTTGGTTAATGTTATGGCGGGTCAATAATGTCAGATATAAAAAACACTATAAAAATGAAAAAACACATAATATCCCTTCTATTCGTAGCAATAACGCTGATAAGCAAAGCCCAACAAGTGGATGTAAGTGGTTTTGCAAGAACCTATGAAGCGATAGACGTAGATGAAGGAGATTTTTTGATGATGCAGCAGACGCTGAATCTCAATTTTGAAAAAAGAGGTGAGAAAGTGGCATTCAAAGCCAATCCTATGCTGTATTATTACAACAAAGACAGTCTTAATCTTAAGATGCGAGAGATATATCTTGATATGTATTTTGACAATTTTGATATACGTCTCGGGAAGCAACAAATCGTATGGGGAAAAGCCGATGGGGTTTTTATTACTGACATCGTATCCCCGCTTAATCTTTCAGAATTTTTGTTGCCTGATTTTGATGAGATTCGCACCGGTGTCCTTGCTGCCAAGTTGGACTATTATATTGGCAACGGGACTTTGGAAGCGATATTGATACCACAATTTACTC
>CAZLTF010000093.1:0-7469 GCA_964562195.1 uncultured Bacteroidales bacterium
TTTTCCAAGTCGGATTTTATATGGTATAAGCCCAAGCGATGAACGATCGGAATATAAATGTATTCTACTTCGTTGATGATTTTTTGTTGATGTTTTTCATCATAGTTTGACAATACGCGCATATCAAAGAGACGATGTGCCAAGCGTATCAGTATAGCACGAAAATCTTTAACAATGGCAAGGTGCATACTCAAAAATTTCTCAGAATGATACTCAATCTTCGAGGTGTCCAAATCCGATAAAATCCGGTAATCTTCCAATATACGTTGTACTTGCACGCCAAAAAGCTTTTTCACCTTCACCAAACTTAGTTTTTTCTCCAAAACCAGATTATGCAAAAGAGCGCCGATAATCGACGGAATACCCAAATGTTCTTCCTCGGCAACGATCTTGGCGACTTCTACTGCATGCCGTATTTCATCCTTTGCCTCTTTTTCCCGCGTAAAATTATAATTCTCCAAAATCAGACCATAAGCAAGCCGGAGTCTTTTTAGCTCCTGCTTGGATGCAATACGATATGCAAACCGCAACAAATCTCTATAAAATTTCTTGATCTCTTGTGCTTCTTCGTTCATTTGCCACCTATACTTATGACTTACAGGGACTTAACCATCACCAAACAGTTTATTATTTATTGCCCTGCATGATCAAATTGATTTTTATAAAATTCCTTTTCCCTGTCTGACAATGTCAATTTCTCCATCTACACAGCTCACAACTGTCGAGGGTGTAAGGTCTCCTATCCCTCCATCTACTACCAAATCCACCAATTTTTCAAATTTCTCATGTATCAATTCTGGATCTGTCATATATTCCAGAAAGTCGTCATCCCCTTTGATTGAAGTCGTCATCAATGGGGTGCCCAATTCATTTATAATTTCGGTTACTATCAGATTATCCGGAATTCTAATTCCAATGGTTTTTTTCTTGTTTTGAAATATCTTGGGGACTTTATTATTTGCATTCAGAATAAATGTAAAAGGTCCCGGCAAAGATTTTTTGATCGCTTTGAAACAAGAATTGCTGAATGGCAAAGTAAACTCGGATAATTGGCTCAAATCAAAAAACAAAAATGAAAAATTTGCTTCTTTCTTTTTGATACCCTTCAATTGTAATATACGTTCGTATGCTTTTGTGTTATGAATATCCCAAGCAATGGCATAGACCGAATCGGTCGGAATAATAATGATTCCCCCTTGTTTTATTGTTTCGATTATCTGTTTTAGGTGCCTTGGTGCGGGATTTTCAGGATGGACTTTCAAAATCATAAGATAAATATTTTAATAATTACTATTCAAATTATCTACTAATCAACCGATTAATAAACACAGACCTATCGTCTGTAGCAAAAAGCAAATATACGAATAATATCTATTGAAATAAAAGTAATATTATTAAAAAAACGTAAAAAAGCACCTCAAAAATCACCGCGTCAGAAAAAAACTATTTGATCATCAGGTTTATCATTTTTTGATGCTCCAGATAGGCTTCCAAGACATCTCCGATATGCACCTCACCCACGCCGGCGGGAGTTCCCGTAAAGATGATATCTCCCATTTTGAGAGAAACAAAACGTGATAAATATGAGATTATATGAGAGAAAGAGAATATCATATCTTTGGAACTGCCACGCTGCACCTCCTGTCCGTTTTTGAGAAGTGAAAATTGGATATTCTCTTTATCGTTCAGCGTATCAATAGCGACAAACGGGCTGATGGGAGCAGCGCCATCAAATCCCTTTGCAATTTCCCAAGGCAAACCTTTGGATTTAGCCTCCGCCTGCAAGTCTCTTGCCGTAAAATCAATGCCCAAAGCCACCTCATCATAATATTTATAGGCAAAACGTTCGGGGATATATTTTCCATTGCGATTGATTTTTATCACAAGCTCCAATTCGTAATGTATGTTAGTTGAAAAGTCAGGATAATAAAAAGGCTTATTATTGGGCAACAAAGCAGTCTGAGGTTTCATAAAAAAAACCGGATTCTCCGGAATAGGGTTCTTCAATTCCTTGGCGTGATCCACATAATTTCTACCGATACAAATTATTTTCATTTCATCCGGATATTAAAATTTGACACAAACATCCAACCGTGCAAAGGAGTGATCATCTTGAGTGATGTCAATCGTATCTTTGTAGGAGGCTACATTGTTGAAATAACTACGATTGAGAATCGAGCGTACACCATACGAAAAATCAATCGAAAATTGTTTTAACACAAGGCTCACCCCCATCAACACACCACCGCCATAGGCTACAAAACTATGTCGCCGGTGGCTTTCGAGGGTTTTCACTTCTACATACTTAAAACTTCCGAACGGAGAAAAATGAAAACGGGGATGCAAGTCTTGATCGCTGTCTTCACGTATTTCGTATTTGACTCCCAAATCCTGAATCGCCGCAAAAAACGGCAAGACAGAATGCCGGCTGGCAGCTATCTCCAAGTATGAATAAAAATTGGTTTTCTGATCTATACGTCGTTCATACCCAATTGCTAATGAGTGATCAAGCAGTATCTTGCTTGGACTAAACTCAACACTGTTCTTTTTTATTTTTTCTCCCGTTTGATTCTCTCCGAATAATCCTATTGAGATAGACAGCAATAGAATTACAAGCATTTTCCTCATATATTTACACTATTTGTATTTCTACGATATCGCAAAAGTACAATGAATATTGTATCCGGATAACTAAAATTTATATCCAAACTCAATATTCCCTACCGGTACGATTCCTTTTATTTCCCATTTTCTCCTATAGTCCTCTCCATCCAAAGACTCTTCGTAAGGATCCCATTGACAGGGATAATCCGGCTCTTGGAACGTATTGTATTTTACACCGCCACCAAGATACATCTCCACACTAAAATTATAAAAAGAGACCAGTTCAAGACCCAACAATAAACCACCTCCATATTCCGTAAAATTTCTCCTATCAAGAAACCTTACCATTTTTTCAGAATAATATCCATAATTATTTTCACAATAAACAGAACGTTGGTCTTGAAAATCAAACATGCCAAACTCAACATAAGGCATAATAAATATTTTGGCCGAAAATCCGGGAACGGAATTAGCCATAAAAATATGTTTTTTTATGGCAAATCTCTGTTGATACCCCTTTTGATAATTGACATATTTTTCAAAATAGATCAGCTCACTCAGTGCTACAAAACTCACATCCGGTCTGAGTTCCCTTTGGTATCCTATGCCTACCGTATGACGATGCAATTTTGTCGGGATAAATTTGAAACTGTTTTTATACTCCTTTGATGGCTCATATTGTGCAAAAGCAGTCGTTCCAAACACCAAACCAACGATGATTATCCAAGTTTTCATATTTTGCTTTTTTCTTATCATTACAAAAGGCTGTCAAAACCTATATCCAAACTCCAATCCACCTTTCAGTCCGATTCCTCGATATTCCCACCTTGTCCTTTTATCTATCACTTGTTCAATAAATTTTTCCCAATTTTCGGGATGCTCCTCCGGCTCTTTAAAAGTATTCATCCTTATTCCTCCTCCCACATACAATTCCAAACTGACACGCTGCATTGCCAAAAGCTCTATACCAACCACCAAGCCACCTCCGTAGGCAACAAATTTTCGCTTATCAAAATAGCTATATTCTCCTCCGCCATTACTATAAACGGCTTCAAAATAATACCCCTTCCGGTAGTTTTGAACATCAAAAGAACCGATCTGGACATAAGGCATAAAATAGATAGAATGATCGATACCAAAAATTTCCATCCTCTTCATTAAATATGATTTTATCCCAACATCTTGCATAAAACCTTTCTCATAATCACTTTTGTACTCATAATAAATAATTTGGCTTTGGGAATACAGGCTAGTATTATAATTCAATTCTCTTTCGTATCCAATATTGAATGTATTGAAAAACAATTTTGCAGGTGCAAACTTAAAGACATTTTTGTAATACACAGCTGCATCATCTTGCGCTTGGAGAGCTATCGTCATTAGTATGCTAAAATACAATATCAGTTTTTTCATATATCAAGGCTTATCCTATTGTTTTGTTAAAACATAAATCCGAATTCTACTCCACCTTTGGGTACCACCCCTTTTCTATCCCAAAAACTATTGATGCCGTGCAATTTCCCTTGTTCTTCGGGACGAAGCGAATTGGTACGTACTCCTCCACCAAAGTAAATATCGGAATAAAACCGCTTTTTGAGTATGAGCTTCCATCCCAACAGCAGTCCTCCTGCATAAGATTGAAATTTAGCTTTCGACCTTACATTCAGAGGTTTATTGATTTCTTTATACGCATTTTGAAAATCAAAAGTTCCATACTGCACGTAGGGCATAAAATAAAGACAATTTGAAAAACCCATAACCTCTTTGCCTTTTACAAAATGAACCTTTAAGCCGACATCTTGCACATATCCTTTTTCATAACTGTACGATTCTTCCGAATAAATAATCTGACTCAAAAGATAAAGATTTGTTGAAGGTGTGAGGATGCGTTCATAACCAATGGCAAAATTGTGGGCTATCATCCTAAACGGAGCTACTTTTAATTGGTTTTTGCTGATGGCAATTTTCGACTCTTGTGCCATTAACCCAAAGCTAAACGATAAGAAAACGGCGAATACATATTTCTTCATAATTTAATTTTTTATGACATACTGATACATAAACACTATTCAGGGTTGCTTTTGGGAGTTTTTTCTCTTCAGTCACTTTCATTTCACAATAATCCGGATGTCTGCCATTAGCACAACAGTCCAACAACTTTGAATTAAAGTGAAATGCAAAGAGGGGAATTTCCAATGTTTCACATAGAAATCCCCCTCTCTTAAACAATTGTTTAACTATATCAAATTATCGAAGTATCAATTTCCGGATACTCCATTCATTATTCATTTTGATAACAACAAAATAAATTCCGCTTTCAAATTCCGCCATATCCACTTGAAGATTACCTTCCACCTCAGCGATATTCATCACACTATTTCCCAGCAATGATTTAATCTCTACATCTGCTTTTTCGTCCAAGACGATATTAACAAGTCCTGATGTTGGATTAGGGAAGATAGCAAATTGAACATCCGGCACTTCCTCAACACCGACACAGGGGTCAACGGTAATATAATCATTTTTGGTAAGGGTATCCGAAGATGTAGCATTGGAGACGATCAGAGTGACATCATAGGTACCGGGAGTTTCATAATAAATGCTTGGATTTTGTTCGGTCGAGTAAGCCGGTTCGCCCCCTTCAAAAGTCCAAGACCAAGAAGTCACATCTCCTATACTTTGATCCGTAAAATTCACATTATGCATTTTGCATATTGTTGTTTCATCTGCAACAAATTGGGCTGTTAGTACCGTAGTCGAAGGTATAAGCCCGAAGAAATCCAAATATTGTTTTACCAATTCATCTTTGGTAGATGGATATTCACCATCCGTCAAGCCACCAAACTCAAAAGAAGCACCGATTGTTTTATAGGTTTCGGCATCATTAGCCACAGCCGTACCATAAACCGGATTTGAATTTGACAATATCAAATAAGCTTCACCGGTTGCCGATATATGATCCATAAAATTATTATCTCCGCTATACGCAAAACTCATCCCTTCGGTAAATGTATCCGTCTCACCCACAACCGTTTCCATATCGCCTGTCCCATCTTCTTCTCCAAAGATTCCAAACATACTATGCACAGAAGTTTGCGTATCATAAGCCCACGTATCTCCTCCTTCCATATACAGGCTACCACCGGCATTTAAATAATCTGCAAAGATTTGTCCTTCGTCATTGGATAGCGAATGATTGTCAGAATATATTCCGAGACATAAAAACACACTTGTATATATGCTTAGGTCGCTTGGAATTTCATTTGTCATTTCGACAGTAATGCCGTTGTTTTCGATGGCGGTCTTGATTGCCGGAGCAGAATTGTTATTCTCGTCGAGATTAATTATCAATACAGGAATTTGTCCTATCACCTCATCAAAAGAACCTGAGCCGCTATAAGCATAATCGGAAGAAATATCTATGGTAAATTCTACAGGACTACCCATAGGCGTGTTTGCATCGATAGACAGCTCAAAGCTTTGAGAAGAAGATTCTCCGGCACTCAAAGCACCATAATCGGCAGATGAAGTAATAAAACTTACAAATCCGTTATCCGAAGATATGGCAGCTTGAACATTTGTAATATCCGCACTCCCTGCATTTTTGACTGTCACTTCGATAGCAAGAGTTTCACCGGGGTCAAGTCTTCCATTATTATTGCCGCTTGCATCGTCAATAGAGTAAGAGACATATTCCAATACCGGAGCATGCAAATTAGCATAAAATGATGATTCCCAAGTATCTGTCCCATTGGAAACAGACAAAGTAAAACCAACTATATAATTGTCAACGACATTATCATTGACCGTAAAGGCAAAAGCATCCGTCAATGTGATGGATTGACCCGGATTTAAATCCGAACAAGTCTCATTATCATCCGTGATGGTCACATTGGTATCAGCGGTAGAAATATGAACCGTAAGATTATCAGCCAAAGCGACTCCCAAATTCTTCAACGTAGCACTTATGGTAATGTCTTCACCGAAATCAATAAGACCGTTATTATTGCCGGCAATATCATTGAAAGCCGTTTCAGTCAAAGACACAAAGGGACCATCTTGGGGCGCAACCGTTATATTTTGATAAATCGTATTTCCATTAAAAGCAGTCACCACCAATTTAGCATCTCCCGGTATCAAAGTATTGGGAATAGTAACACTCCCCGAAGCATCGGTAATACCGGAAAAATATTCTGTCCCTTGCGAAAGACAAACCATAGCACCTTCAATAGGAGTACCACCGACAGACACCGTCGTCGAATAATCTATTCCTTGCATCAACACATTGTTGCTAAGTGTTATCTCTTGAGGAGTATCTGTTCTTACTTCAAGGGAAGCATCCCCGAATAATGTCCAAGTTTCAATTGTCTTCAGGTCTTCTTCGTTGGAAGCCTCCGTGTACATCAACACCAAACCGTTTACGACAATCGATCCTATCGTTGTTCTTTGTTCCGAAGTATTGATTCCCGACTGGTTGGGGTAAGCATCATAATCATATCCTCCGGTCAAGATATCATTAAAATAGTCTTGCCCGCGCATAGGAGGTGCCCAAGGTTGATTGATGGTTGACATCAGAGCCATTATAGCGCCGCCATTTTCTTTTTTCAACCAAGCTTCACCAAAACATTCACCCGAATGAAAAGCGCCATTGACACAAGCTACCGAAAAAATAAATGGGAGTTGGTCTCCATTCGTAAGATTGGCGATATCGGAGTTTGAGAATCCGGAAGTTACCCAAGAGGTTTCTCCACCGTGTCCGGAATAATTGATAATACTTACGCCGCTATTCACCGCAGAAGCTACCTGAGAAACATTCGCACCCGGATCATACGAGGTGAAATGCTGATCATAGGTAAATAAATCCA
>CAZLTF010000094.1:0-4991 GCA_964562195.1 uncultured Bacteroidales bacterium
AAAATTTATTACTCACTATTTACTTTTCATTGAAAAACATACACGTGAAAGCATTGCTTCAAAAGCAAAGCAAATCAGACATTTATTTAATGAATAAAAAACAACAAAATGAAAAACATAGCACGTATTCTTATTTTAATTCTGGTATTATCCGCCTGCAACAAAGATTTTAATCTAACTACGGATTGGGAAGAACAGATGGTCGTTTACGGACTGATAGATGTCAGATCTCCGGTTCAATATTTGAAAATCACCAAAGCTTTTCTGGGAGATGGTGAAATTGTCAAATATGCTCAAAATCCGGATTCCAATCAATACAACACACTTTTGGATGTAAAAATATATGAGTTGGATGCCGATAATAATATCGTTTATACTTTCTTGTTTGACACCATACACATTCATAACAAAGACAGTGGACTTTTTTACAGCCCTACTCAGATTGCCTACAAATCCCGTCCATACAATTATCACAAAGTGAAATATTATGAACTATGGGGAGATACGATTGCAAGTGACACAATGTGGTTAAATCCGGATCATAAATACCAACTTGACATTACCAATCCTGTATCCGGACTACATATTACCTCCGAATCGGATTTAGTAGATTTTACAATCTTTGAGCAGCCTTCCATATATTCATCTGCAATTCAATTTAATAATGCCAGCAATACAAATGCTTACATTTTCAAATGGCTTTCGCAAAAAAACAATGAAGAGATTGCCCAATTCAAATTGTTTTATTCTTATGGAGAAAAAAAATATGGAAGCGAAGACACAATTTATAAAAAAATTCAAATTGTAAATGACATTGTTGTCGGCAAACAAGAATACAAAGTATTAAGCGAAGTATTTTTCAACAATTGCGATCATCTGATCCGCTATGAAGACCAAGAAATAGAAAACTCAATAGAAAAGAGATTTTCGGGAAATTGTGAGCTTGAACTTTATCTCGGAAATAGCACTTTTTACAAATATCTCATGGTCAACAAACCATCCTCAGGCTTGATACAAGAAAAACCAATATATACCAATATTGAAGGTGGAATCGGAATTTTCGGAAGCAGATCAAAAGTGGTACTCAATAAAGCTTTGCACAACAATAGCGTCTTGATATTGAAAGATGATTATAATCTGAAGTTTTAATATTTTGCACTCTTTCAGCACCATTTGTGCAACGAAAACAAATAAATATTGTCTCTATCTAAATGTTTGTTCATTTTTTTGATACATAGGTTTTTCTGAAAATCACAGAAGTGCCTTCATTTATTAATTTGTGAGAGGGCAGAGCCTTAAGAAAATGTCCGGTGGACATTTTTAGCGAATGAGCCGGTTTGCCGCATTGGCAATATAAACGCTTAAAATTGAGTAAGTTAAAAAAGGAAGATACTTCTGCGGAACGAAAACAGCCTCTTTGAGGATAAGGGATATGCAGGACTTTTTGGAGAAAAGGTTGATTTTTTTGCATTGTGTTATTGATATTTTTATATAATTCATTCTCTTTCACGTGTTTGAGAGTTCTCTGCAGACCCTGCATATTGTTTCACTATAAAACTATCGGTATGAAGTATTTTTTTATGATTATTGTCTCATTTCTATCTCTTTCGAGCATGGCTCAGACACACCCCAACATAATGATCGGGGATCAAAACCAACCGGAAGAACCATCCATTTATGTAAATCCCAAAAATACAAACGAGATTGTTGCGGGTGCAAACATCAAACACTATTACTATTCTCAAGACGGAGGATATACCTGGCAAGGTGACTATCTTTCTTCAAGTTATGGTGTTGCGGGAGATCCGTGTATAATAGCGGATACTACGGGGGCATTTTACTATTTACACCTTTCAAGTCCTGCCGGCGGGAGTTGGCTGGACAGGATTACTTGTCAAAAATCGACCGATGGAGGAATCAATTGGAACAATGGTTCATATATGGGATTGACAGGCAAAGATCAAGACAAACAGTGGGCAGTCGTGGATTGGAATACAAATATCATCTATACAACATGGACACAATTTGACACCTATGGCTCACCCAGTCCTTCTCAAAAGAGTAATATTCTTTTTTCAAAATCCGTCGATGGCGGTCAATCTTGGTCTTCATCCGTCAAAATCAACGAAGTCGAAGGCGATTGTATTGATGATGACAATACAGTAGAAGGAGCTGTTCCGGCAGTAGGTCCCGAAGGCCAAGTATATGTAGCGTGGGCAGGCCCCGAAGGAATCGTGTTTGACCGGTCTACGGATGGCGGTCAATCTTGGCTGGAAGAAGATATTTTTGTTACGGATTTTCCCGGCGGTTGGGCTTATGACATCGAAGGGATAATGCGTGCCAACGGACTACCCATTACCGTATGCGACGTGAGCGGAGGTGAATACAACGGAAACATCTACATCAATTGGACTGACCATCGAAATGGAAACAGTGACACGGATGTATGGCTGACAAAATCTACTGATGGCGGAGACACTTGGTCAGAACCGATTCGCGTAAATGATGACCCTCCGGGAAAAGAGCAATTCTTTACTTGGATGGCAATAGACCAAACCAACGGTTATCTCTGGTTTGTCTGGTATGACAGAAGAAATTATCCGGATACGGAAACCGATGTATATATGGCAGTATCTACCGACGGAGGAGAAAGTTTCATTAATTTTAGAGTCAGTGAACAATCATTCGTACCATCTTCCGGAATTTTCTTCGGAGATTATACCAATATATCGGTTCACAACAATGTCGTACGCCCCATCTGGACTCGCTTGCACAATAGCCAACTAAGTGTCTGGACGGCTATCGTGGATGTTGATGAAGTCCTTACCGGTGAGAAATATTTTGCTGCCATCCCTTATGCCGAAATGGAAACAAATTTTCCAAATCCCTTTATCCTTAACACAAACATCCGTTTTCGGATAATCAAAAAATCCAACTTAAGCCTTCGAGTTTATGATGTATTGGGAAATTTGGTTGCTACCATCTTTGATAACGAAACCAAACTACCCGGCAAATATACCGAAGTTTTTGACGCAAATAAATATCATCTCTCAGCGGGTAGTTATTATATTTCGCTCACCGGAGAAAATATCAATATTAAGCAAAAGATGCTATTGTCTCAATAAGACCCGTTTAGAATTTATTTCGATCTTTTTTCTTTCTTTTTCGCTCTTTGGAGGTCTCTTTTTTTGCCTTTTTCTTCAATTTCTTTTTGCGAAAATCTGTTCTATCCGGAAAATCTTCCTCATTTTTATCGCCTCTTCCTCTTTTACGAACACTTCTGACAGCTCCTTTTTCGCTGCGATCCCTTCTATCTTTTCTTTCATTCCGGTCTCTGTACTCACCTCTCCCTTTCTTCTCGCTTGCTATTTCGACCAATAATTTGATATTATCAAACTTCGCTCCGTTCATATTTCGCAAAACATCTTTTTCTACAGAAGAATCAACCTCAAAGAAAGAAAAATTTCGAAGTATATCAATTTTCCCGATTGCAAAGTTTTTTTCGGATAATTTACGATTAATAAAACTAATCAGAGCTGCCGCTCGAAGATTATTTTTTTTCCCGATATTAATAAAAAAACGCGTAAAATTACCCGAACGCGCTCTGCCATCCTCACGAGAAGACCTTCCGACGACGTTTAAGTCTTCTGCATGCTTGTAATATTCCAAAAAACGATTGAATTCTACCGAAACAAATCTTTTGATAAGCTCTTCTTTAGAAAGCCATTCCAGCTTTTTGTATATCGTAGGCAAAAATTCATTAACCTGTTCCTCATTAACCTCCACTTTTTCCATTGTGTCCACTAAATTGAAAAGACGTTTTTCGCAAATTTCTTTCCCTCCGGGAACCAACTCCTTCTTAATTGATTTTCCCAATTTTTGTTCAATTCTACGAAGCTTTCCAATCTCCCTCTGATGGACGATAGATACGGCTTTTCCCATTTTCCCGGCTCTTCCTGTCCGTCCGGTTCTATGAATATAGGCTTCCTCTTCATCCGGAAGACTATAGTTGATAACATGAGTCAAACTATCCACATCCAGACCTCTCGCAGCAACATCTGTAGCTACCAATAGCTGGATGTTTTTCACTCGAAAACGATGCATCACAAGATCTCTCTGGTTTTGTGACAAATCTCCATGAAGTGCATCCGCATTATAGTTATCTGCAACCAATTTTTCCGCTACCTCACGCGTCTCTCTTCGAGTACGGCAAAAAACAATCCCATAAATATCCGGAGCCATATCGGCAATTCTCTTAAGTGCCTTATATTTATCTTTGGCTTGAACAGAATAGAAAGTATGATCTACATTCTCCGCTCCTTGATTTCTTTTTCCAACTTCGATCGTAGCGGCATCACGCATATATTTATTGGCAATACGTACTACTTCCTTTGGCATAGTAGCAGAAAACAACAAAACTTGTTTATCTTCCGGAGTATGTGCCAAAATGCTATCTAACTCATCCTTAAATCCCATATTTAGCATCTCATCCGCTTCATCCAAAATCAAAAAACGGATCTTGGATAAATCCAATTTTTTTCGCTTACTCAAATCCAACACTCTACCGGGTGTACCTACAACAATATGAGCTCCTGCTTTCAATTCTTTGATTTGTGTCTCAATATTTGTACCACCATAAACAGCCGAAACACGAAACCCCTTAATATGAAGGGCAAAGCTCTTAATATCTTTTGAAATTTGAACCGCCAACTCACGAGTAGGAGCTAAAATTAAAGTCTGTGGATATTTCTTTCCTAAATCTGTTTTCTCAATAATGGGCAAACCAAAAGCAGCGGTCTTCCCTGTCCCTGTTTGAGCAAGTGCTACTAAGTCTGTATTTTCTTCCAATAAAAACGGAATCGTTTGTTCCTGAATGGGAGTAGGATTGACAAATCCTAAGTCTTCAACCGCCTGTAATATATCATCACTCAGATGAAATTCATTAAATGTACTCATATTTATTTATTTGCATGCGTTCACAGGCTCCTCTA
>CAZLTF010000095.1:0-4816 GCA_964562195.1 uncultured Bacteroidales bacterium
CCCACGATAATATCCGTAGTGAAATTCATATCCGGTACAAAGCGGCGAATATCTTCGACCATTTTGGAAAATTGATTTACGTTATAGTTGCGATTCATACGTTTTAAAATCGCATCCGATCCGCTTTGAAGGCATAAATGAATATGCGGCATCAATTTGGGATGTTGAAACATCCGGTAAAGTCGTTCACCGTAGCCTTCGGGTTCGATAGAAGAGATACGTACGCGAAAGTCTCCTTCCAATTTCAATATTTGTTCGACAAGGTCTTCAAAATTTGTATTTTCATATTGATAACGTCCTATGTTTACACCTGTGATAACGATTTCTTTGAAGCCAAAATCGATTATTTGGCGAATATTCTGCAACACATCTCCGGGTTTCCGGCTGACGGCTCTTCCACGCACAAAAGGTACAATACAATAGGAGCAGAAGTTGTCACATCCGTCTTGAATTTTGATCATACTTCGCGTATGAAAACCATGTTTGGCAGGGTGATAATTAAAACGATCTACCGGCAGTTCTTCGACCTTCATTATTTCTCCTGAGAAATGGCTTTCCAGCAGATCAAAGATACCGGTTTTGTGATCATTGTCCACGACATAGGTATATTTTCCTTGTGCCTCGAGTCTTTCTTTGTAATTGGTTGCCATACATCCGGTTGCAACAATTACCGAATCAGGATGATGACGATGGCTACGATTCAGCTCTTGGCGGGATTTTTTATCTCCCGCATTGGTGATGGTGCAAGTATTCACGATATATGCATCTGCCTCTTGGGAGAAATCCACAATCTCATAACCTGCATTGACAAAAGAAGTAGCCAGAGCATCCGTCTCATAAAGGTTGAGGCGGCAGCCTAAGGTTTTGAATGCTATTTTAGGTTTTTTTGAGGTAGTCATTTTCATTGTATTACAATTTTGCCGGCAACGGAAAATTCGCCGGTTTCCGTGATTTTCACATTGATTATCTTTCCGGTCAAGCTTTGGTCTGCAGATAAGATACGGACATTGATTTTCCCTTCGGTCAAACCGGATAAATATTCACCTTTGCGTTCCATTCCCCGTACCAGTACGCGAAGCGTTTTTCCTTTCAGGCGGGCTATTTGACGTGTACTTATCTCTGTCAGATCTTGAGTCAAGATATGATAGCGTCGTTTCTTTTCGTGCACTGTGACATCGTCTTCCCATTCGGCGGCTTTGGCTCCGGGACGTTGAGAATATTGGGCAATATATGCCATATCAAAATGAAATTCTCTCAAGATTTCTCTTGTGCGTTCGAAGGCTTCGTTTGTTTCACCGTTGAATCCTACGATAATATCCGTAAAAACGGTTGCTTCGGGCAGCAAACGCCAGATGCTGTGGATGATTTTGCGATAATGAGCGATATCATATTTTCGATTCATCCGCCGGAGCACCTCATCGTCACCGGCTTGTACAGGAATGTGAATTTGTTTGCCGAGATGCGGATAGCGGGCGACGGTTTCCAAGACATCGTCGGTCATATCGCGAGGATGAGGTGAGGTGAAATATACCCAAAATTCTTTGCCGGATTTCAATCCCATTTCTCCGATTTCGGCGAGAAGCCGGGCAAAAGAAATTTCTTTCCCTTTTTTGTCCAATCCATAAGAATTGACATTCTGTCCGAGAATGGTGATGCTTTTATAATCTTTGTCTATCAATGATTGTACTTCTGCCAGAATATCTCCGGAAGGACGCGAGATTTCACGTCCACGTGTGTATGGCACCGCACAATAGGTGCAAAACTTATCGCATCCGTTTTGTATCGGCACAAAAGCTTCGAAAGAGGAAACATATTGGGGAGCTACATTCCAAAATTCATTGATGTGTGCATTCAATTTCAGTTTCTTCGCTTGTCTGCCTACTGCTTGTATGGCTTGGGCTTGATGCAAACCGGCGGGCGTATTGATCCCATATTGACGAATCATATCCGGCAATTGATTCAATTCGCTCATCGGAAATACAATATCAAAGAGTTTTAAAAATTTTTTCCTGTCATCGGGCAAGATACAACCCGAGATGAAAGTAATCAAATTGCGATGATTTTTACTTTTATTCCATTTATAGATGCGTGAATAGACTTTGTCAATGGCTTTTTGACGTACCGAACAAGCGATGATTCCAAGCAAGTCCGCTTCTTCTTCCCTATCTGTCCATTGATAGCCGAGACGTTCGATGACAGGTTGTGTACGTTCGCTGTCGGACATATTCATCTGGCAGCCCAAAGTGATGATGTGATACTTCATTTATTAGTGTGAAAATTTTTTTTCTTTGTTTTTAGTAACATTCATAAAGAGATATTGTTTTACCGGAAGTCTTATTTTCCTCTAAGCATTCTGCCTACTTTCAGGGAAAGATCCGTAAAAAGAATATTGCTTTGCGCATTGCGTCCGATGTGTGAGATGGCACGGTTGATCTCATCGGTGATAGCCGGAATATTGGATGGGTTGAGAAATTGGGAAAATTTAAGCATAAAGTTTTTTTCATCCGGTGTCAATTTCAATTGATCAATCATTTGATAATTCATCATCAAACTTTCGTGCACCATTCTAAGGACATAAATCAGAAAAGCAATATTGCGTTCGCGGCTGTTTTTTGCCATGGTATTGGCAAAATCCAAAATATCTTCGATTTTGTAAGAATAACTTGTTCGCATCCATTGCACAAAGTGCTGAAAAGTATATTCCAGCTCTTCGGAATCATTTAATAATTCTTCGGCACGAATCATATTGCCATTTGCCAAAGGCAGCATATTCCGTATGGCGGATGCATCTTGATGTTTGTTCAATAGATAGTTGCGAAGATCGTCTTCTTCGATGGGCGGTATTTTGAGCAATTGGGTACGCGAAAGAATGGTATTGATAATCAAATGATGGTTTTCGGAAATCAAGATAAAGAGTGTTTTGGGAGGTGGTTCTTCCAATATTTTCAAGATTTTGGGAGCTGCGGCATAATGCAATTTTTCGACCATCCAGATGATCATTACTTTATATTCCGATTCGTAGGATTCGTAGCTCAATTTTTTGACAATTTCATTGCAATCCCGCGTATTGATGATGGCTTGTTTTTTTTCTATTCCGATTTTTTTGTACCAAGCCGGAAGGTTGATATAGGCATCCGTTTCCAGAATCAGCTCTCGCCATTCTTTCATAAAATCATCACTTACAGGACTTTTGACACTTCCAACAGCGGCGGTAGGAAAAATAAAATGCAAGTCGGGATGGGCTAATTTTTGATATTTATGACAATTGGGACATTGTCCGCAGGATTCTCCGTTTTGTTTATTGGTGCAGTTGATATATTGAGCATAAGCTAAAGCCAAAGCCAATTTGCCACTGCCCTCAGGACCCAAAAACAGCTGGGCATGACTGACACGTTGTCGCTCAATAGTAGATATCAAAGCTTTTTTTACTTCTTTTTGCCCGATGATTTGTGAAAAAAGCATATATTAGTTAATTTTATAATAGTCCAGTGGCTTGATTATTTTGTCAAATACATAATATTGAATCAACACAAAATCTTTCTCGTTATTGACCAAAGCAAACATACGATCTACGTCATAGGTATAAGGGTCTCCTTCTACGGATTCTTTTTTCCCCAGATTGGGAGAAGGAAAGGTTTTTACTTGAAATGTTTGTCCGTTTTGATCCATTAGAGTTATGATATGCAATGGTTTAATATTGTTGATGATCGAATCTTTTTCGGGAAGTTCATTGCGAAATGCCTCAAATCTTAAATCGGCAAAAGAAGTAACGAAATTGTACATCTTCAAGGTGTCATAAGCGGGAAGTGTTTTGTTGTCACTCAAGGATCGAATGCTAAACTCGTGATTGTCATCTTGGCTCACGGTATATGAATCTTGTGGTTTGTCGGGAAATTCAACGCTTACAGAAGCAATATTTTGAAATTTTGTATTAAAAATGGTGTGTGATCTCCATTTGTCCGTCAGAGCGGTATAAAGGGTGGAAACATATCCGTGCAATCCCAAAATATGAACGATATAAGGTTTGCTTGCTCCTTCCATCAACATATAAGAACCACTATTGTCGGGAGTAGGACCTCCCACATAATAAACTTGATTTTTGGATTCATACGGGAAATATTGAAAATTATTGCCAAGATCAATTCTGTACCGGATAGCATATATCTCTATCTTCACGGCTTGAGATGCCATAGATGTAAAAATTCCTTTGTGCATTGCTTTGGGTACGGGTGATTTGACTTTAAGTTCGGAGAGATTTCTCAAAAAATAACGAATTACATCTTGATTGGCAGGGAAAGTATCATTGACAGTCCAATCATTTCCTTTGCGTTTTAGGGTTACCGTATTGCCGGCTTTATCGGCAAGAAATATTTTGGTCACAAGGGAAGTATCGGCAATTGCAAAATTGGCTTCTTTATTGGAGATGGTAGTTTTATTGTTGCCGGAATAAACAATATATGCACCAATCAAAATCAAGAGACTTAAAATCAGTATTGTTATTTTTTTCATATTTGAAGATATTTTTAGAATCTCGTTTAATAATTTTATTCTGAATTATAATCTTTACCTTTCCTTTTTCTTGCTATATCTGAATTTACGCTGAAAGACCATCGCAAAAGCAAATAAAAAGAGGATTATCAGAGGGAGAACTACATTCAAAATTTGCCAATATGTACGTTCGTGTTGAACTTTTTCAGAATTCAGCATTCTCAATTTGACATTGCGTGAACGAATCGAGATAAGTCCTGTTTCATCAATAAGATAATTCATAGCATTGAGAATAAAGTCCCGGTTTCCAAAATTTTGTTTCGTATAT
>CAZLTF010000096.1:0-1640 GCA_964562195.1 uncultured Bacteroidales bacterium
GCTGTAGACCACCCCTTAGATCCACAAATCATTGTTGATCCTTCAGCCAAAAAAGTTTCAGTGAAGCTTAAATGTTCAGGTCTTTCAAATGTGTTTGTATTTCTAATTTGCCGTGCAAAGGATCAGGTATTCGTCAATGTCCCGGAAAAAATTGAGGGAGTTTCTTACTGTGTAGCTGAATTTCATGACCTGATTGATGAACAATATTTAGTGGTCATTTTAAACGAAAAAAATGAAAACAGCCGTTAGAAATAGCAATGCATTTCGGATGTTTAATAGTCAACGAGGTTAATCAAGTACAAAAAATTGTTTCTCTGAAAAAACGATCTATTACGATTGGCAGGGCTAACAATGCGGGTTTAATCGACGTAAATCTTTCTCATGATTCAAAAGTCAGCCATTCTCACTGTAAAATTTTTTGGAAAAATCATACTTGGTTTATAAAAGATTTAGGCAGTGAAACCGGAACATGGATTGGCAATGAAAGGATAGAAGAAGAACGCCCCCTTATGCCCGAGTCGTATATAGTTGTAGGTGACAGTTTTATTGTATTTAGGCCATATTTGTATATATTAACAATTAACAACAAATATAACTTGCTTTTTGAATTACAACCTCATTTCGGATTTATACAGTACTATTCTGGTCATAAATTAATCAGGGATCTGTCAATACAAGGCCAAGATAACCTTGGCGCCTCCGATAAAGCCCGTAAAAAATTCGATTTAGTATTTAAGATCGAAGGCTGGAGCGATGAACATGCGGTCACTGTGGCGGCAAATGCTCAGCCTAAAGATATAAATTTACCTTTCCATTTAGAGAAATTACAAACAAATGAATCTGTCCAAACAGCCGAATTCACCATTACTTACGAAAAAGAAAAAATTTTTTCGACTAAAATAGACATATTAGGCTTATATGACTGGGTCAATACACCTAATTTCAGGCTTTTTCTTGCAGGACATTCTGTTCCTGCCCATCCGGTTATAGAGGCTTTTGCGTCTGCTATTCTAGCAAGGCTTGGCATGCCAGTTTCACAAGCTTTAGTGGAAAGTGAAAAAGACAGAATTATGACAGTTCTTAAGGAACTCCATGATTTTTTTTGCGATTGTTATTGGCATTACATTGAACCTAAAACCATTAATGGATATCAACAGATTAGACCACCCCATCGAATGGTCAACTTCCAACAGCAATTTCAACCTGTGATAAGTGGAACGTGTATCGATTATGTACTTTTATGGGCATCTGTGCTTGAAAATCTTCGCCTTCAACCTTTGGTTGTAATAATAAATCGAGAGCGAACTGATCATGCGCTGCTAGGACTTTGGCTGTCGATTTCAGCTAGAATGAAACCTATTATGACTAACTTTCATGAATTTGACCAGAAGATAAATTCTGGTGAGATTGTCCTAATAGATCCTATCCTATTAGCAAGTAAATCTCAAGGCCGACTAGACTTTAAAACTACATTAGCCCAAACGCCTCGCGTGACCAAAGAAAACTTTTCTTTTGCCTTGGATATTGCAGCAGCCAGGCCTTATATTTCACCTGTTGAATTCCCAATGTGCGAACGTGTGATAAGAGTTTTTCAACACGCTAGAGAATTGGCTCAAAGACACAAAGCCAATCAACTTGAA
>CAZLTF010000097.1:0-13467 GCA_964562195.1 uncultured Bacteroidales bacterium
AATATTTTGATTTTTTTGGGGTTGATGCATTTTGATGCTTGCAATAGCTGCAGTGTCCATCTCCAAGACATGCATATCCACATTTTTTTCGGGTGCAGTATTAAACACAAATTTGTTGAACAAATAGATCAACAACAAAGCTGCAAATACGATCAAATATATCTTATTTTTATTCATAATTCATCTCCATTCTTTTGATTCTCAAACTTTTATTTCTTTGCATTCTAAAAAACCCGATTGCTAAAATCAGGATAATCGGGAAAAGGAAGTTGAAATATTTCAACATCATTTTGGTACTGTCTGCCAGTTCGTCCAGCGGACGGTTGGTAATTCCTTTGGTACGAAGGCTTATCAATCCTGTATCGTCCGAAAGCCAGTCGATGCTATTGACCAACAAGCTCAGGTTGTCTTTTTGAACCTGCTGTCTTGAATTTTCTTTGTTCAGAGCGAAATCCCCGTTTCCGACGAGAATAATTTTATTTTCTTTTTCACCTCCAATCTTTCCGGAAAAGGCAGCTGCGACGACGAGGTTCTTTTCGGGAAAATCGCTATCTGTCCAGCGTTTTTCGACTTGAAAAAAGATCGGAGCCGGGAAGTCGGCTGCTTTTTCGGAAGAAAAAGCCAAAGGAGTATATTGAATAGAGCTGTCGCCCGAGAACTCAATAGGACTTACAAATGGCAATACGACACCTTCCAAACCTTTGACAGCGGGATGATCTGCAAACTTGGAAATAACCGGAATATACGGGAATTGTACTTGACTCATAAAGCGGAAATTTCCTTGTTGATTTTGTACGGTGACCGCTCCACAACGGATATCGGCAACCAAATCTGGTTTGATAATAATTCCTTTTTTCTTCAACCAATCGCCGAGTCCGGTGTATTGGAGACTTCCACTACGGGTACTCAGGTCGGCTTTTATCCGGTTTAGAGCCAAAAAGATATTGCCGCCTCTTTGGAGAAAATCATCCAGTACTTTTAATTCGGCTGAGGAAATCGTATCTTCGGGGCGTATCAGAGCCAGTGTTTTGATATCTTCGGGAATGGAAGTGCTATCGTGAAGAGATATTTCTTTAAGTTCGTAGAGGACTTCAAGCTCGGCGCGTGCCTGTTGCATCTCATCCAGACCGGCTTCTCCTTGCCCTTGCAGAATGCCGATAAGCGGTTTTTTGCTCACCGAGATTTTTTTGATTGCAGACGAAAGGGCATATTCGAGAGGTGTCCCCGGTTGCATAAACGGAATAATCTCTTTTTGGTCACCGATCTTGACGACTGCACCGAGATATGCTTTTTGTTGCTTCATTTGATCTTTTTCGCGTACATTGATGAGTACCGGCGATATTCCTTCTTTCAAGACTTCTTTTTCGGTTTTTTCATCTTCGTTGGGATTGATAATTTCGTACATCAAATTTCCGTGTGAACGATTGGCATACTCGATCAACAGATCTTTAAATTCCCGTTTGACACTTGCTACATTGGGCGGCAAATTAGCCGAAAAATAGGCTTTTACCAATACCGGTTCCTCCAAATTGTTGAGGATATCTTTGGTCGCTTGGCTCAACGTATATTGCTGTCCTTCGGTAAGATCGAGACGCATAAAGAAGTCTCCCGACAACATATTCAATACCAGCACTATACCCAATACTAATCCAATATTTAAAAGATAATTTTTCATATTCTACTATATTTTTTCTTTTTGGATTTACATATTATTAATTAACTCATATTTCTTTTGGATAAAGACAATGTGGAGAGATACAACCCTACAAATGTGATGGATAAGAAATAAATCAAATCCTTGGTATCCAATACGCCTCTTGCCACGCTTTCATAATGCGTATTGATGTCGAGGTAATAGAAGATATTTCCCAAGGCGCCATTCACACTTTGTGCCAACACACCAAAAATAATATGAAAAAACAGACCGATAAACAAAGCGACAAGGAAAGCAACGATCTGATTTTTGCTAATACTGCTGGCAAAAATGCCGATTCCGGTATAGGCGGCACTCATCAGCAGAAGTCCGATATATCCGGTAAAGCTTGCACCGGCATCAAGATTACCGATCTTGGCAAGGGTGATGACATAAGGGAAAGTCAAGAGCAAGGCGATCAAGATAATCGCAAGGTTTGCCCAAAATTTACCCCAAATCAGTTGCCAGTCGCTGACAGGTTTGGTCAATAAAAGTTCGATCGTGCCGGAACGTTTCTCTTCGGCTATTGATTTCATCGTTAGAGCCGGAATAAAGAAGAAGAGTGTCCAATAAGCGGTAGCGAAGAAAGTTCGCAGGCTGGCTTGTCCTTGAAAGAACACATCCGCTCCATAGATCCACGTAAAAAACCCACTGAATCCGAGAAACAAAACAATCATCACATAGGCAATCAATGAATCAAAATAATTTCTCAGTTCTCTTTTTGCAATAGCTAATATTGTTTTCATAAAGATTTAGTTTAATGTTAATTGTCTGAAAATATCTTCCAATTTCCGTTCTATCGAAGTCATTTCCGTGAGTACCCATTGGCGTTCTACGCACAAATTGAAGATATCTCTTTTGGGAGAGATATCACCATGACTTTTGATTTCAAAACGGTTATTTTGGCGATTGGCAAAATCCACCATAGCGACACTTGGGAGTTTCTGCAAGGCAGTAAAAATGTCATTAGGGTCTCCGTCTTCGATACTTATCATCAGCATTTCCGAATCTTCGGCTTGGCGACGTAGGCTGTCGGCAGTACCGTTAGCAACGATTTTACCTTTGTTGATAATCAAAATCCGGTCGGCAATTGCTTCTACTTCCGGTAGAATATGCGTACTGAGGATTACGGTTTTTTCCTTTCCAAGCTCCCGGATGAGTTTTCGTATTTCTACGATCTGATTGGGGTCGAGACCGGAAGTAGGCTCATCCAAAATTAAAATTTCCGGATCGTGTATGAGTGCCTGTGCCAGACCTACACGCTGTTTGTAACCTTTGGAAAGTTCGCCGATTTTTTTGTGTTTTTCGGCATTTAATCCGACTTTACGAATGATTTCGCGAATGCGATTTTCGATTTCGTTTTTGGGAATATCTTGTATTTCGGCAACAAAATAAAGATAGTCCATTATCGGCATATCTTCATACAGTGGATTGTTTTCCGGTAAATACCCAATGTGTTTTTTGATATCTTCACCGTTTTGACTTACCGGCATACCGTTGATAAGGACATCCCCACTTGAGGCAGCGATGAAATTGGTAATGATTTTCATTGTCGTTGTTTTTCCGGCTCCGTTGGGGCCCAAAAATCCGACAATCTCACCGGTTTTCACCTCAAAACTAATGTCATCGACAGCAGCCTGTTGTCCATACTTTTTCGTTAATTGGTTTACTTGAATATCCATAAACATTAAATTTTATATGTTTTATATGCTATTTTTTGTTTTCCAAACTTCGGTGGATTCACTGTCGTGTCCGGAGGAAATGTCATTTGCATCTCCCGCATATATTGATGCATTCTTCTTCGAAATTCTTTCATATCCGGAAAAAAAGTATTCGTACCGAAAAACAAAGAATCAAAAGCATCGAAATGTGAAGGAGGAAAGAAATTTTCATCTCTGTCAAAAAACGGATCTCCCGAAAAGAAATCATCGATCGACGGAATACGAGAATGCATATCAAAGTATCGAGATAACGAATCCGCCTCCATCTGCGAAGCATCCGAAGACCAAGTCTTGACATAGGTCGAATCATAACGGATAATGTTCCCATTGTCGTCTCGTTCGACATTTACATGAATCTGAACATCAGGATCTTTGTGGCTATTAACAATTTGAGCATCAAGCACATATTGCAAAGCCTGAAATGCAATAATAAAAACTAATATCTTTTTCATAATCTTCGTTTTTAAAATCCGGTGCAAAATTAAAACACGCAAAGGGGAATGACCAAACGATTAACATTTTTTAACCGCACAAAAAAGCATATTTTTAGAATTCTTAACATTGACACGATTCCGGAAGATTGAAGCGGGTTGTGAATTGTTTCACGGAGGTGCGAGACAGTGTTAAAACGGAAAGAAATGCAGAAGCTGAAGAAACTTTATTTTCCGGATAAGACAATCACAATTTCCCCTTTCACTCTATCATCTTTGAAGTGTTGCGAGGCTTCGGAGAGCGAGCCTCTGAAATTTTCTTCGTGAAGTTTTGTCAATTCTCTTGAGATACTGACATTTCGATTTTCGCCGAAATATTCGACAAATTGTGTCAAAGTCTTATGAAGTCTGTATGGAGACTCATAAAATATCATCGTTCTATGTTCTTCTTGAAGTGCTTGCAAGCGTTTGTTTCGTCCTTTTTTGGGTGGTAAAAATCCTTCAAACACAAATCGATCACAAGGCAAACCGGAATTGACCAATGCCGGCACAAAAGCTGTCGCACCGGGCAAGGTTTCGACCTCAATATGAAATTTTAAAATTTCTCTTACCAATAGAAAACCCGGGTCGGAGATAGCAGGTGTACCGGCATCAGTGATCAGAGCCATTGATTCTCCATGAAGTAATTTACGAACAAGCGATTCGAGAGATTTATGTTCATTGTGTTGGTGATAAGCTCGCATCGGAGTTTCAATCTCATAATGCTTCAACAGGCGACCACTATGACGGGTGTCTTCCACCAATATCAAATCCACTTCTTTCAAAATACGCAAAGCGCGCAGGCTTATATCTTCAAGATTGCCAATGGGAGTCGGTACAATATATAGTTTTGCCATGTCGTCGTATTTAGATTTTTTTTACAAAAGTAATAATTAATTTGAATAAATCTTCATAATCCGAAAAATGCACATTCGATAGATTGTCACCGGGAGAATGATATTCGGTAGATTCGTCGCCCAAAGTATAAAAGAAGAAGGCTGGAACACCCATTTGTGAAAAAGGATAATGATCGCTATTGGCAGCTTTGCCACGCGCTTTGATTTGTGGCAATAACCGGCGACAACGATTGATTTTTTTCAATTTTTTGAAATACTTGGGATATTCCTTGCCATTGACAACCATTATTCCTTCGCTTCCGGCTCCCATCAAATCCAGATTAAGTACAAATTTAGTTTTTTTCAAAGAAATCAAAGGATGTTTTACATAATGAAAAGACCCCAACAATCCGGCTTCTTCTCCGCTAAACAACACAAATACAAGCGAATATGCAGATGGATGCTTGGCATAATAATGCGCCAAATCCAAGACCATCGCCGTACCGCTCGCATTATCATGCCCTCCCGGAAAGAATGTTTCTTTGCCCATACGACCAAGATGGTCGTAATGTGCAGTAATAAAAATATACTGATCGGGATATCTTGTCCCTTTTATTATTCCCAAAACATTTTGGGTCATATATACCGTTTGAAATTGTGTTTTCAAATCTATTGTAATCGTCTCTATATCAGCAGTAAACAATTCCTTTTTTAGATATATCTCCACTTTGTCAGACACTTCCCGTCCATCTGAGATATGCCAGAAAAATGCTTTCTCTTTGAGATAAATAATTCCTCGAACATCCAAATTAAATTGCTTTTTGAATTCTTGCGGGCTTAGGTCCGTGGCAACAAATATTTCTTTGTACACCGACGGATTTTTTATTAAATGTATTTTTCCGTTGCTGTCGGCAGGCATATACATTGTCTGAAATGTTCCTTGCAGCGAAGGTGAACTTAACAAAGTCAAATATTCTTTTCCGGCGATTAATTTTTTATCGTTTAAGGAGATATTTACTTCTTTGATAGAATTTATTGCCAGTGGAAAATGTTGAAAATAAGAGTTCCCAACAGGAGAGAGTCCTATTCTTTTCATTTCACCGGCGATAAAACCGGCAGCCTTGAGATCGCTTCCATCATAAGCCCTTCCACCATAAGATGCTTGGGTCAAGGTATCCACTATGGAGTAAGCATATTCTTTATTCTGTGCATATATCTGCATTGAAAATAAAACAAGCAGAAGGCTGATTTGATATTTTATGCTTGATTTTTTATACGTATATTTTCTTTTCATTACAAAGGCTTAAAGCGCATATATTTATTTTTACGGAACTAAATTATACCAAAGCGAATCATTTTCGTATTGCAAAAGTATGTTTTTTTTGGATGATAAATCCATTTTAATAATCAAAAGAGTTTGATCAAATAAACAAAGAATATTGAATTAACGGAGGAAGTATAAAATCTCATGAGATCTTGATGAAAAACAATGAAAATCTATGGAGTACTATTATTCGGGATATTTTATGCGCAGATGGTAGATACTCATTAGCTTTCGTCTAAATATTTTTTTAATTTTGGAGATGTCTTTCAGTGTAATATTTGCGTTGTCAAATTGTTTGTTATTCATTTGTTTTTGGATGATAGAATCAATGAGTTTACTAAGTTTTTCTTCATCCGGATCTACGATTGAACGGGAAGCGGCTTCGATGCTGTCAGCCATCATCAAAACGGCTGTCTCTTTGGAGAATGGAGCGGGACCCGGATATGTATAATATTCAATATCAATCTCTTCATCCGGATTTTCTTGTTTGGCGATGCGCCAGAAATATTCTGCTTTTTGAGTACCGTGATGGGTGCGAATAAAGTCGATTATAGGAGATGGAAGTTTGTGTTTTTTGGCTAATTTGATGCCATCCAAGACGTGTCCGAGAATGATTTGAGCGCTTTCTTCGGGGTCTAAGTCTTCGTGCGGATTGATTCCTGTGGATTGATTTTCAATAAAAAATTGCGGATCATAGATTTTGCCAATGTCGTGATACATTGCTCCGGCACGAACCAGCAGCGGGTTGCCACCAATTTCATAAATGGCTTCTTCCGCCAGATTTCCCACTTGTATACAGTGCTGAAATGTTCCCGGTGCTTTGACCGATAGTTCACGAAGGATAGGATTGTTGGTATTGGACAATTCCATCAATGTAATGTCGGTTACAAAACCGAATAATTTTTCGAAACCGAAGATCAAAGGATATGCAAAAAGAGTAAGTATACTACTGATAGCGAAGTAAATAAGCTGTGGATACTGAATGCCGGAGATTCTTCCTTCTTCTACGAGCAACAAACCTAAATAGATAATAGTATATGCCAAGAATATAAAGGCGGCGGATTTATAAAATTGTGAGCGTTTGGAAAGTTTCAAGACACTCAATATTCCGGTGATTCCGGTAAAAAATGAAAAAAACACAAATTCAAAACTATTGGGTACGATCACGCTTGCCAAAAGCAGACCGATGATATAAACAAATATCGCCAATCGTACATCGAAAAATACTCGCAAGAGTATGGGAAACAATGTGATAGGAAGAACATAGAGGTAGTTGGCATTGTATTTGATCATCGCTGCCGTGCTTGCAATCATCAATGTCAATAATAATAGGATAAAGGCTACTTTTTTGGTTTCAACAAATACTTCTTGTTTGATCATTATCAAAAAGACAAAAAGGCTGCTCAATGCTACCAAAATGAGAATAAACTGTCCCAATCGAAGTCCTACACCGGATCCTTGTTTCCCGTAGATGGTAGTATATTCTTTTTTCATAGAACTCAAAATAGCATATTTGTCTTCGCTTACCAGTTCTCCTTTTGAAATAATACGTTCTCCTTTTTGTACCATTCCGACGAAGGGGGAAATAGTATTGAACAGATTTTCTTTTTCACTTTCGGTTTTGGCTTTATCATAAAAAACATTGGGTTGTATCAATCCTTTAAGTGCTTGAATACAAATGGATTTATCAATGTCTTCAATTTTGTGAATACTGTCAAGGAGAAATTTGGTGGCAGTTCTCACGGTATAAAAATCATTAATGGATCGTTTTCTTGCAATGTTGTTATGCAATAGATAAACCGATGAATATGAATCGTTTATTTCTTCTTTCAAAATCCCGCTTTGCAAGAGGGGATCTATAAGAGAGAATAAAATTTCAATATTTTTTTGAGCCGGTTGGTTTTGATCCAAATTGCCGGAATAGCGTTTGTTAAAAAGCTCTATTACCCTTCTATTCAATATATTATGAGTAGTATTTCTGATAGATGTATCGTATTGATAATAAGGGATGAGTTGCTGAAGGGCTTTTTCTTTCTCTTTTTCTTTTTTCTCTTTGCTTTTGAGGATGGCAAAATCAAAAGGAGCAATCAAGTCTTCATACATCCATGGTTTTCCGGTTTGAAATTCATATTTAAATTTCACATTATCCGGAAAAATAAGCAAGATAATCACAAGGCTCAACAAAAAGAGAAATGCCTTTCCGATTTCATTGAAATGGTGTCTGATGTATGAGATAATATTTTTCACTACGAAAGATTCAATTGTTTAATTCTATTCTTTAATTTGTTCAAGGAAATAGGGACAACTCCAATCTCTTCACACACCAATCCTCCGGCGATATTGGCGAGTTTTGCCATTTCCGGGGGGTCAATATTGAGGGCGAGACAGAGTGCTGCAACACTGATCAAGGTATCTCCTGCGCCGGACACATCCGCTACTTCACGAACGATCGTAGGAGAAAAAAGATGGGTATGGGAATGATTGAGATAGATGCCGTTTTCGGAGAGTGTGAGCAGCCATATTCCGGCTTTCAATTTTGTCTTGGCGATGCTGCTTTGTTTGATTATCTCTTCTTGATCATCTTTATGTATTTGCACATTCAAGCTGTCGTTCAATTCTTTGAGATTGGGTTTAAACAGATGTACGCCTTGATATGCAAAGAAGTTGCGTTTCTTAGGATCTACGGCAATAGGAATATGGTGTTGTTTTGCCAGATTGATGATTTTTTCTATGTTGTTTTTGTCCAACAAACCTTTGTCATAATCTTGAAAAAGTAGAACGTCAATCTGCTGTGAATTTATTATTTGTTCTATTTTGTGAATAAAATGCTCTGAGGTCTGTGTCGAAAGTGGAGTATCAATTTCATCATCAATGCGAATCAGTTGAGTATTGTTACCGATAATCCGGAATTTGGTAGTTGTAATCCTGTGTTGGTCTTCAATAAGTTCGCCGGTCGAAATATTTTCCTTGTGCAACAAATCTTTCAGTTCTTTTCCTTTGGGGTCGTCGCCGATGACCGAGCAGAGAATAACTTTTGCACCGAGAGATTTGATGTTGAGAGCTACGTTGGCGGCGCCACCAAGACGGTTTTCTCTCCGGACAACAGAGACGACAGGCACCGGTGCTTCGGGAGAGATACGTTTCACATTGCCATAAATATATGCATCGATCATCACATCTCCTATTACCAATGCGTTCAGATTTGAGAAAGCGTTTAGTATGTCTTGGTATGTTTTCATTTTTGTTGTTTAAAATGAGTATTTATTTCAACTTCAAGAGTGCCGCTTCGATTCTGTCCATTGCTTGGACAATTTCGTCCATACTGACAGCATACGAAAGTCGTACACAACGATCATTGCCGAAGGCACCTCCCGGTACTACCGCTACATGGGCTTCTTTGAGCAAATACATAGCAAAATCCCGGTCGGTCGTTATCTTACAATCGTGATATGATTTTCCAAAAAAGGCTTCGATATTGGGAAAAATATAAAAAGCCCCGTTGGGTAAACTGGTTTTGATACCCTTCATATTGCCCAACCGTTGCATCATATAGTTTCTTCTTTTTAGGAATGCTTGATGCATAATATCTTTTTCTTTTGATGAACATTCAGGATCATCGATGGCTTTGAGTGCTGCCCATTGAGCAATGGAGTTGGGTCCCGAAGTATATTGTCCTTGTAGTTTTTCGCAAGCTTTGGCAATTTCTTTGTTTGCGGCAATATAACCAATTCGCCATCCGGTCATTGCAAAACCTTTGGATACCCCGTTGACAATAATAATCCGGTCTTTGAGGGCTTCAAACGAAGCTAAGCTCGTATGTCCACCTTCATAAATAATGTATTCGTAAATTTCATCGGCAATGATATACAGGTGTGGAAATTTCACTAAGACCTCCACCAATGCGGCTAACTCTTCGTGCGTATAAACCATTCCGGTAGGATTGCTGGGAGAATTAAAGATAAGAACTTTGGTGTGTTCGGTAATGGCTTCTTCCAACTGTTGAGGACGAATCTTAAAATGGTTTTCGATGGTCGTTTCTATGATTTTTGTTTCTCCTTCTGCCAATTTTACCAACTCGGTATATGACACCCAATATGGTGCAGGAACGATCACTTCATCGCCTTTTTCGACCAGTGCCATGAGTACGTTTGCAAGTGAATGTTTAGCGCCGTTGGACACAATAATGTTTTCGTAAGGATATTCCACATTATTTTCCAGTTTCAATTTTCGGGCAATTGCTTTTCGCAATTCGGGGATTCCGGGTACCGGAGTATAATGTGTTTTGTTATTGTTTATTGCCTGAATACCAGCTTCTTTGATGCATTCGGGAGTAGCAAAATCCGGCTCTCCGAGACTTAAACTAATAATGTCGATTCCTTGTTCTTTTAGCTCTCTACTCTTCTTTGCCATCTCGATGGTTGCCGATTCCGACATTCGTAATATTCTATTTGTCAATATATCCATATTCCAATATTTTACTAATACTAAAAGTGAGCAAATGTACAAAAAATCTATTTTCTTTAAATTTAATTTATTTATTACTTTTGCAGCTATGAAGATTTATGTTAGTTTTTTGAGTTTTTTGTTTGTCATCGGAGTGCAAACTCTCTTTGGGCAATACCTTGCAAACCCTTCCTTTGAAGGGATTCCAACACATTATACTCCGCCGCCTCCTTGGGGAGTCTGTGATTCGGAGAGCACACCGGATACTCAACCCGGATGGTGGGGGTCTTATGGTCCGGCTTCCGACGGAAATACTTATTTGGGTATGATAACGCGTGGATCCGGAGTCTTAAATGCTTTTACATGGGAAGATGTTCATGTTAGTTTTGTTACGCCTCTTTCGCCTGACACTTGCTATATGTTCAGTATCGATTTGCGCTTTGATCCCAACACAGGATTTAATAATATCTCTTTAAACAATCCCGTAACGCTAAAGATCTACGGAGAAGAGAACGTTTGTGACAAGGAGCATTTGCTTTGGGAATCCGGTTCAATAACCGATTTGGATTGGGTGACACATACTTTTTTGGTACAACCTCAATTTGAAATTACTGAATTGGTGATGGAAGTCTATTATCTACAAATGCCGGAATATTTCGGGCATATGTTGATTGACAATATTGTCATAGAGCCTACTCCGGTTATGGATCTTGGCAATGATACCACGGTCACTTTTTGTCCGGGAGGATATTTCCCGATTAGTCCCGGAAGTGAATTTAATAGTTATCTATGGCAAGACGGATATACCGATTCGGTCTATCAAGTAACCGAAAGTGGTCAATATTGGGTAAATGTGACCGATGGGTATGGTTGTTCTGCCTCCGATTCGATTGATATCGTAGTTGCTCCCTATGAGGAGATGACAACCCAATTGCTGGATGAAATCAGCATTTGCGAAGGTCAAAATGTGAATGTAGAGGTCGATGTAGAAGGTGGAATAGAAGAGTATTCTTATCTTTGGACACCCGGAGAAGAAAGTGATACCTTGAACACCAATATTTTGATGCCGGATACTACCACATTGTTTTATGTTACGGTTACGGATGCTTGTGACAATACGGTTCAAGATTCAGTTTTGATCGATGTCATACCATCGCCGGATATTGATTTGGGCAATGATACGGTGATATGCGATGGAGAGGAATTCGTTTTGGATGCAGGCGACGGTTTTATTTATTATCAATGGAGTACCGGCTCAAATGAACAAAGCATAACCGTTTCCGAAGAAGGAATATACTGGGTGCAAGTCAATGGAGAAGGAGGCTGTTCTTCCTTTGATCAGATAGAAGTTAGTTTTTCTCCTTCCATCGCTATTGATTTGGGCAATGACACCTCTATTTGCGTAGGAACTACCTTATTTCTTGAAGCTCCCTCCGGTATGCAATCCTATCTTTGGCAAGACGGTTCGACGGAAAGCACTTATGAAGTCAATGAGAGTGGTACATACTGGGTAAATGTGGAGAATGCAGCCGGATGTATGGCAAGCGATACGATTCAAGTATTGTTTGAAGATGAGACTACGGTTGATTTGGGAGAGGATCAGACTTTGTGTGCAGGTGAGAAGTTGGTTTTAGATCCAGGTTTTTACAGCCAATATCAATGGCAAGACGGAAGCACTGGTCAAACATATACGGTAACACAAGCGGGAACTTATGCGGTCAATGTTTTGGGTAGTTGCGGATGGAATTCGGACACGATTGTTGTCGCATATCATCCTCCTGTTCTTCCGGATTTGGGACCCGATACAACGATCTGCTATGATGATAGCTATACATTAAATCCCGGATTGTTTACAAATATCATATGGCAAGACGGTTCTATCCAGAATACATATCCCGTATATGAAACCGGCATATATTCGGTTACCGTCACTGCGCTTACTTATTCTTGTACCGGAAGCGATACGGTATTTGTGCGGGTAGGGCAGCTTGTGGAATTGGGTGCAGACACCTCCTTTTGTCACGGCGACACCATTGTTCTCTCTTCGAGTAATGATTTTGATTATTTTGAATGGACAAAAGACAATAATACGGATATTTTAAGCACCACCAATACACTTCCTGTTTATGAAGAAGGAACATATACGATAACGGTAGGATTGGATGATATTGATTGTACTTCGTCGGATGACGTATATGTAGAAGAGCATGCTATCGCTACGGCAGATTTGCCGGAAGACAAAATATGTGAAGGAGATACTTTGATATTGGAGGTTGATGAAGATCCGACATTCAGTTATTATTGGAATGATCAAGAAGGGAATAACAGATTGTCGGTATCCGAAAGTGGTGTATATTGGATTGAAGTAGGCAATGATTGTGGATATGCTTATGATACGACGGAGATTATTGTGTTGCCCTTGCCGGATATTGATTTGGGAGACGATCAATTTTTGTTTGATGAAGACGGAGAGATAATTTTGGATGCGGGTGAAAATTATGTTTCTTACATTTGGCAAGACGGAAGTTCACAAACGACCTATACGGTGACATATGAGCAAGCAATAAATAGAAGAGACTATTTTGTAAAAGTATTTGATGGCAATTGTTATGCGACCGATTCGATCATCATTGAGACCGGTATTCCGGAAATTCCGGTTTTGCTCACTCCCAATGGAGACGGATACAATGATGTTTTCAAACCGGGTTTTCGTTGGGGTGCTATCAAAGAGCATACGATTGTGGTTTTCAACCGTTGGGGAGAGAAGGTATGGGAGTCAACGGATTTTCCCGGAGGATGGAAGGGAGAAGATATTTTCGGAAACAAAGTGTCGGATGGCACTTATTATTGGGTATTGGAAGCATACTATGGCAGAGGAATTAAACACATCTACAAAGGGAGTCTTACAGTGCTGGGAAACAAATAGGGTCTGCTAAAAATCACAGAAGTGCCTTCATTTTTTAATTTGTGAGATGATGAT
>CAZLTF010000098.1:0-4299 GCA_964562195.1 uncultured Bacteroidales bacterium
ACAGCTTCTTTGGATAAGTTTGTCGGTGGCAATAGCCATTAGTTTATTGATCATTGATAGTCGTTTTTTTAGTACTTTCGCTTATCCTATTTATATTGCCGTGATTTTACTTTTGATATCCGTGATTTTTATTGGCAAAGAAGTGAACGGGGCAAAAGCATGGATACAAATCGGTGGTTTTTCTCTGCAAGCATCCGAGTTTGGTAAGTTTGCAACTGCCTTGTTATTGGCGAAATATTTGAGTAGCCAAAAAAGGAATCTGTCACGTATCAAGCATTTGATTCCTGCAGGAATAATTATTTTTCTGCCGGCGCTCATCATTCTTCTTCAGAAAGATACGGGTTCGGCAATGGTGTATGCTGTTTTTATCCTTACTTTATACAGGGAGGGACTCTCCGGCAATTGGCTGGTAATCGGTTTTTTTGCCGCTTTGTTTTTTGTGCTTGCACTGATTATTAACAAATATTATCTTATTGCCGGGATTTTTTCAATCTTAGCGATAATGTATTGGCGTTGGAAAGCTTTGCGTTCGTATAAGTTTATTTTATTGGGTATTTTTGTGCTTTCTTCTGCCTATATTACGAGCATTGATTACGCGGTAAATCATATTTTGGAGCCACATCAAAGAATCAGAATTCAGGTTTTGCTTGGCTTGAAACAGGACAAATACGGGGCTGGATATAATGTCAATCAGTCAAAAATTGCCATTGGTTCGGGACAAGCATTCGGGAAAGGTTTTTTGCAAGGAACACAAACGAAGTTTGATTTTGTTCCCGAACAAAGTACGGATTTTATTTTTTGCACCATCGGTGAAGAATGGGGATTTGCCGGCTCGGTATTTCTTATTCTTACTTATCTTGCCTTGTTTTATCGATTGTTGTTTCTCGCCGAAAGACAGCGTTCTTCTTTCAATCGAATATATGGTTATTCGGTTACTGCAATTTTGTTTTTTCATTTTACGATCAATCTTTCGATGACGATAGGCTTGTTTCCTATTGTGGGAATTCCGTTGCCTTTTATTTCGTATGGTGGCTCTTCGCTTTTTGCTTTTACGATTTTGCTCTTTATTTTTATCAAACAAGATGCACAACGATATGAGTACATCTGATATGTCAATCATAGGATTATGAAATATATTGAAGGAGAAAGGTTTGAAAATGAGGATTATACGCTTATTCATTTCGATCAAGGCGAATATGATGATTGTCATTTTGTCAATTGTAAATTCACGGCGGTAGATCTTTCGGGATCTTCGTTTAGTGAGTGTCGTTTCGAAAACTGTGATTTTAGTCTCGCCAAAATTGTAAATACGGCATTCAAGGATGTTTCGTTCGATACTTGCAAATTGCAAGGTGTTCATTTTGAAGATTGCAATCCCTTTTTGCTCGAGTTTGAATTTGTCAATTGTATTTTGAGCTTTTCCTCTTTTTATCAATTAAAATTGAAAGATACCATTTTTGCACATTGCAAAATACAAGAAGTGGGTTTTGCGGAAACAAATTTACAAAAATCAAAATTTATGGATTGTGATCTGTTGAACACCCGTTTTGAGAACTGCAATCTCGAGAATGTAGATTTTTCCACCTCCGTCAATCTTATATTAGATCCCGAACTCAATATCGTGAAAGGGGCTGTATTTGCCCGGTCGCAACTTTCCGGTTTGTTGTCCAAGTATAGAATACGTATTGTTTGAGGGTAGAAGGGGGGCGGATTTGTTTAAAACCCAACTTTGAAAAACATCCTCATTTCAAAATTTTGAAATGAGGATGTTAACCTTGTATATCGATCCCCCGGAAGGAAATCGATCGAAGAAGAATATTATTTTTTCTTTTCTTCTGTTGGAGCAAGGGATTTTTTATCTTCTTTGGGTTGTTCCATTGCTTTCATATTATTTTGAGCCAATACGAAATCAGGGAATATTTCCAGCGCTTTTTGGAAAGCTTGTTTGGGTGCTTCCGTGTTGGTTTTGTCCAGATCGTAGGCAATCAAACCATGCAAATTGTAAATTGCCGCCATAATGGGGACTTTTTGAGCTTGATTTTTGTCCAAAGGAATATTAACAAAATCTTTTTCCGTTGCTTCGATAGCTTCTGCATTTTTGATGGAAATAGCAGCTTCTGCGAGTCGTTTGATGGAATATTGCAATAATGCCAATTCATAGTAATGATGAATATTTTTAGTCAAAGGTACCAATTTTTGATAGGCGTCTATGGCTTCAACCGTATTGCCAAGATTGGACAATGATATGGCTCTCAATTCCAGCATATTGGCTTTGCTTTCGTCTTTGTCCAATACATCTTTGGTTACCAATGCACAAGAGGCATATCTCCCTGTACTGAAATACAAATATGCCAAACTGTCAAGATAGGTCGATGTTTCTCCTTCTTTTTGGATTACATCATAGAGCGACGAAATGGCGGTTTCATAATCGGCATAACGAAGCGCTTTTTTGATCTTTGCCACATCAAGCGTGATATCGGTATCCTGATTTTTTGATTTTTTTCTCTTCTGAGCAAATGAACCGAATCCGATAAGAAGAGCCAGACTGATGATAATTAGTTTTTTCATTTTTTTATTTTTTAAAATTCCAAATATTATTTGAATAATTTTCTTGCAAAAGTAGCAAACGAATTGACATATAAACCAATAAAATTGATATTTTAACGTTTTTTAGAATTTTGCTTTTTCCAAGAATCTTTTAATGCGACCGTACGATTAAAGACAATTTTCTCATTGCTACTATCCTTATCAACACAAAAATAACCTATTCGCATAAATTGATATTTGTCACCGGCAACGGTATTCTGAATGCTAGGTTCAAGTTTTGCTTGTACTATTTTCAAGGAATCGGGATTGATGTAGTCAATAAATGTTTTATCTTCTTCTACATTGTCGGGGTCTTCTTTTAGGAACAATCGATCATAAAGTCTTACTTCACAATCCAATGCATGTTTTACAGATACCCAATGAATAGTACCTTTCACTTTGCGTGTGACACCGGTGCCGCTTTTTGTTTCGGGGTCATAAGTAGCATAGACGGTTGTGATTTTCCCTTCTTGATCTTTGTCATATCCGGTGCATTTTACGAAGTAAGCTCCTTTGAGTCGTACTTCTTTTTCCGGAGCAAGGCGGAAATATTTTTTGGGAGCTTCTTCCATAAAATCATTGCGTTCGATATAAAGCTCTCTCCCGAAAGGTACGATTCTGTTTCCCAATTCCGGTTGTTCGGGATTCATCTCGATTTCCAAATTTTCGGTTTTCTCCTCCGGATAATTGGTGATTATCAGTTTGATCGGGTCAAGCACTCCGAAGATACGCGGGGCTTTGTGGTTCAAGTCTTCGCGGATGCTATGCTCCAATAATCCGACTTCAATAATATTATCTCTTTTGGCAATTCCTACACGATCGGCAAAATTGCGAATCGATTCGGGTGTATATCCTCTTCTACGTAGTCCTGAGATAGTTGGCATACGGGGATCATCCCATCCATTGACGTGATTTTCTTTGACCAATTGTTGCAATTTTCGCTTACTCATCACCGTATAATTGATGTTTAATCGAGCAAATTCAATCTGTCTCGGCACAATATCAGAGTCGGTAACTTGAGATACAAACCATTCATATAGAGGGCGATGAATTTCAAACTCAAGCGTGCATAGCGAATGGGTAATACCTTCCAGAAAGTCAGATTCTCCATGTGCCCAATCATACATAGGATAGATTTTCCACTTGTCTCCCGTCCGGTGATGAGTGACGTGCATAATACGATACATTACCGGGTCGCGCATATGCATATTGGGCGATGCCATATCAATTTTGGCTCGCAATACTCTTTCGCCTTCGGCAAATTCACCTTGTTTCATTCTCTCAAAAAGATCCAAATTTTCTTCTACAGAACGATTGCGATAAGGACTTTCGATGCCGGGACGTGTAGGCACTCCTCGTTGTTGGCTCATCACCTCTGCACTTTGATCGTCCACATAGGCTCTTCCGGCTTTGATCATCTCTATCGCCCATTGATAGAGCTGTTCAAAATAATCCGATGCATAATATTCTCGATCACCCCAATCAAATCCCAACCAGCGTACATCTTCCCTGATAGAATTGATGTATTCTTGTTCTTCTTTGGCAGGATTGGTATCATCAAAACGTAAATTGCACAGTCCGTCGTACTTCTCCGCAAGTCCGAAATTTAAACATATCGACTTTGCATGACCGATGTGAAGGTATCCGTTTGGCTCCGGTGGAAAACGCGTATTTATCTTTCTGTCAGGATGTTTCGACAGGTATTCTTCAATT
>CAZLTF010000099.1:0-14752 GCA_964562195.1 uncultured Bacteroidales bacterium
AAGTGGGCAGTTATTTTATTTACTTTACTGACTATCAGCACTATGTTTACAATTCAAGCCGCTGTCACCATCGTTACTGCTGGTTTGGTAGCGAATGTTTTCGGATGGAGTCTCTCTCCGGTAACGATAAGTGCGATAATTCTCATCCTTACGATGATAATATTGGGATATGGTCGATATTCTTTGCTGGACAAAATGATCAAATGGGTCATTATCATTCTTTCATTTTCGACTTTGGTTGCTGTGATTTCGGCTTCGATCAGAGGTTTCGTTCCGGATTCTCAGTGGGCAAATCATTTCACGTGGACCAAAGAATTGGACATTTTGTTTTTGATTGCATTTGTAGGCTGGATGCCTGCCCCTATTGATGTTTCGGTATGGCAATCCCTGTGGGGTGTTGCCAAAGCCAAAGAATTGGGCAAAAGCCCCAATCTGAGACAAAGCCTTATGGATTTTAATATCGGATATATCGGCACGGCATTTTTGGCATTGGGTTTTCTTGCTTTGGGTGCATTGGTAATGTATGGAAGTGGAGAAGAATTGTCTGCCAAAGGGACGGTTTTTGCCGGGCAATTGATAGATCTTTACACTCAAAGCATTGGAGGCTGGGCGTTTATTGTCATTGCCATTGCAGCTATTGCTACGATGTTTTCCACTACACTTACTTGTCTTGATGCTTATCCTCGTGTAATGAAGCCTTTGACACGCTTCTTTTTGCCCGGACTCAAGCCTACGATAGGAAAATGGGACTGGCTATCTTGGTTTTGGATTATCATCGTGGTGGGCGGTGCACTCTCCATCCTTTTCTTTTTCCAATCCGGAATGCGGTTTATGGTAGACTTGGCAACGACTTTATCATTTCTAACGGCACCATTACTCGCCTTCCTTAATTATAAAGTCTTATCAGACAAACACATACAACAGAAATTGCCTGTTTGGTTAAAATATTATGCGATAGCAGGCATTCTTTTTCTAAGTGCATTTGCCCTCTTTTTTCTCTATTACAAATTTCTTTAATAATGAAAATACTACATACTTCGGATTGGCATCTCGGACATCGATTGCACGAACATTCTCAATATGAAGAACAAAAACGTTTTTTGTCTTGGCTCAAACAATATATTGATACTCAAAGTGTCGATGTTCTTTTGGTAGCAGGGGATATTTTTGATACCGGAGTCCCGTCCAGTCAAAGTCTAAAATTGTATTATGATTTTTTAATTGATTTGCGTTCCACTTCTTGCCGTGAGCTTGTCATTACCGGTGGAAACCATGATGCGCCCGGCACCCTCAATGCACCCAAGACCCTTTTGGAAGCTCTGTCTGTGCACGTCATCGGCAAAGCAACGGAGGAAATCACAGATGAACTTATTGATATTGAAGTGAATGGAGAAAAACTATGTGTAGCCGCAGTACCTTTCTTGAGAGATCGGGATATTCGTCATGCCATAGCAGGCGAATCCTTTGATCAAATCGAACTTCGTTATAAGACGGCTTTGATAAATCATTACCGGCTTATCGCCGAACATTGTTTGCAAAGAAAAGAGAAAGGAGTGCCGGCAATAGCCATGGGACATCTTTTTGCCATAGATGCGCATACTTCGGATAGTGAAATAGGGATTTATGTTGGAAATACCGGACATATAGGTGTCAGAGATTTTCCGGAAGTCTTTGATTATATTGCCTTGGGGCATCTTCATCGACCCCAGATAGTTGGCAATATGCAACATATCCGTTATTCGGGTTCTCCCTATGTTTTGAGCTTTAGCGAAATCAAATACGCCAAAAACATCATCGAAATTCAAATTGAGAAAAATGTGATCAAAAAAATTTCAAATATTGAAATTCCAAATTTCAGGACTTTGACACGTATTCGTGGTAATTATGAAGAATGTACGCGACAATTGTCTCTTCTAAGCAAACAAGAATATGAATTGCCCGTATGGGTCGAGCTTGTCTTGGATGCTAATTCTCCTCAATCCTATGCCGAAATACAGGATTTTGTAAAAGAGATGCCCCTTGAAGTGCTCAAAGTCAGTCTGGACAAGCCCAGAGATCAGCAGGGAATCGAAAATGCACTTCAAAAAACAAAAAGTGTCAAAGAAATAAAACCGGAAGAGGTGTTTAAAATGAAATGTGAGGAAGAAGAATTTGATCTGAACGCCCAGCCCGAAATATTGGATGCCTACGAAGAAATATTGCGTGAAATTCGCGATGAAGAAAAATTCATATAAATCAAGAAATAAAAACCAATTATAAGCAGCCTGAAGAAAAATGAGGATAGTAAAAATAGAGTTACAAAATATCAATTCTTTGAAATCGGATCAAGTGATTGCGATCGATTTTGAAAGGGCGGAATTTAGAGATGTTGGATTGTTTGCCATTACCGGTTCTACCGGAGCCGGTAAAACAAGCATTTTGGATGCCATTACGATCGCTTTGTATCATCGTGTTCCCCGCTTCAATCAGTCTAATATCAAAGCGGGATTGGAAGACATTATTAGTTATGGTGCTTCGTCTGCCTTGGTCAATCTTACTTTTGAAAATAAAGGCAAACGCTATGAAGCACATTGGAGTATGCGAATCAAAAGCAAAAACGGAAAACGCCTCTCCAATTCATTGGAAGAAGTGCGAATCAAAGATTTAAGCGAAGGAAGAATTCTCGCCGAGAAAAAAAGAGAAGTAGCCGCCAAAATTGAAGAAATTATTCAACTCAATTACAAACAGTTTCTCCGTTCGGTCATGCTCGCACAAGGCGAATTTGCCGCTTTTTTGTCCGCCGGTGCCAAAGAAAAAGGAAATCTGTTGGAACAAATTACCGGAGAAGAAATCTATAAAATCATTGGAGAAAAAGTTCAACAACGTAAAGAAAAAGAAAAAGCAGAACTTGAAAAATTGAAACAGAAAATCAATACCGAAGATCTGCTCGACGAAGAACAATCCAAAATATTAGAAGTCGAAAAAAACAATTTAGTTGAATTATCCGCTAATATCGAAAAAAAAATAAGTAAAAACCATACGATTATTCGCTGGTATGAAAGACAACAGACCTTGAAACAAAAACAAAATCAGCTTACCGAAAGACGAGAATCAATAAAAAGGTGGAAAAAACAAAATGAATCTATCATAAACAAACTTCTATTGCACAAAAAAGCAGAACCATATCTACTTCTATTGCAGGAAATTAACAATCTCGAAAAAGAAGTATCCAATCTTCAAACACAGGACAAAAAAAACAATTCTCATCTGAAAGAACTTAAATCCGAATGGATGAAAGCCATCGAAAATAAAGACAAGAGTCAATCCAAATTGGAAAAAACAAATCAGATTTTCCGTCAATGGCAGCCAAAATTGGAAAAATTAACCCACTGGGACACCCAGATTGAAAATTTGAAATCAAAACAACAGGAAATCGAAGACCATCTGCGGATAATTCAAAAAAATAAAATCGCAAATACAGATAAAATCCACGACCTTCAACAAAAACACAAGGAGCTTAAAGCACAAATTTTGTCTTTGGAGCAAAATCTCAAACAAAATCATACAATTCCTGAAATAGAAAAGCATTTTACGAATTGGAATATACACTTCTCCAACAGCCGGAAACTGATACAGGACGCACAAACAGAACAAAAGATAATGGAGCGTAATATAGAGCAGTTAGCCCAAATCAAACACAATTTATCAACCAAAAAGGAAACATATCGCCGGGAATATTCGAGCTTTGAAGAAATAAACAACAAGATCGAAAAGATCGAAAGTCAAATTCACAATAAGAATCTCCAGACACTGATGGAAAGTCAAAGCAAGTATGAAAAACAAAGTTCCAACCTGGCAGAACTTTTACAAATAAGCAAGCAATATGTGGAAATAAAACAAGAATTGGAATCCGCCAAAAGCCAATCGAAAACGCTTCTGGTTGATATGAATTCATTGCAAAAATCATTGAAAACAATCCTTAATGAGCAAAATATTGCAACACAAATGCTGCAGGATAGCCGCCAGAAATTGCTTCTTCAAAAAAAAATCGTAAGTCTCGAAGAAGAAAGAAAAAAATTGCAAAAAGGGGAGGCTTGCCCACTCTGCGGCTCTACGATACATCCGGCAATAAGAGAGTATAGCGAAATTAAAATTCCGGAGATTCAAAAAGAATATGATCAAAGAGAAAAAAACCTCCATCGTATTGAAAAACAACGAAATCAACTCAAAATTAAAATCGCAAAAAACAAAACCACAACACAAACACTGGAAAAACAAATAGCACATTTGAATGACAGACTTCAAAGCAAAAAAAAGAATTTCAGGGAAATAACAAGCGATTTTCAAATCGAACAAACAGCAGACATTCAAGCAAAAAGACAAGAACTTCAACAAAAGCTAATCGTACTTTCAAAAGAAATCAAAGAGACACAACAACTGCAAATACAAAAAGAAAATCTTCAAAAATCATCAGCACAACAATCAACACAACTCAACAAGCAACATAGTACAATCGTAAAGCTACACGAAAAATACAAATTGCTTCATCAGCAAATAAATGAGCAAAAGCAAAAAACAAAACAATATGCCAAGCAAGCCGCCACTGTTTACGATGAGCTTAAATCCGAAATGAGCTTATACCGACTCTCCCTCCCTGACCTGTCACATTCAGGCGATTATTTCAACACCTTAAAGGAACAAATTTCGCACTATAAACAAAGAAAAGAACAACTCGTTCAAGCCAATAACAAACTTCAACAAAATACCATTGAGCTTCGCAACCTACAAGAAAATCAAGCCAATAACGATCAAGATTTGCGAGACAAACAACAAAAACACAAAATTCTTATCAACGATCTCAACCACCTGCTTCAACAAAGAAATTCGACGCTTGACATTGGAGTTACAGTCGCCGATAAGCGTAAAGAATTGCAAGACATCTTGGATCAAGCAAACAAAATCTATCAACAACAACTGGAAGAAGTCAATAATTTGGAAAAACAACAAACCGGAAAAGAGACCGAATTGTCAAGTATCAGGGAAGCTTTAACACAAAAAAACCAACTGAAAGATCAAAAACAAATGCTATTGGAAACAGAAGTTCAAAATAGTGTCTTTGAAAGTGTTGAAGCTATGAAATCCGCATTATTGTCGCGGGAGCAAGCGGAGGAATATGCTCAAATTCAAAAGAAAAATGAAAACGAGGAATTGGAAATAAATACTCTCCTGAACTCCATTCAGTCTGAAACCCAAAAACTAAATGAAGAAAAAGATTTTGATATCACTTGGGACGAAGTCCGTCAAAAACAGCAAGAATTATCCAATCAAAAAAATGAAACACAAAAAAGAATCGGGGAGATAGAACATCGTTTTGCATCCAACGAAATCATTCTGAAACGCAATCTGAAGATTGTCAAAGACATTCGCAGACAAGAGAAAGAATCACACAAATGGCAACAATTATTTAAGCTTCTTGGAAATTCAAAACACGCATTCAACACCTATGTTCAGCGTTTGAGTCTGATCGAGTTGATTCGTCTTGCCAACGGGCATCTCTCCAAGCTCAACCCACGTTATTCGTTGAAAATCAATGAAAAATATAAGCCCGGCGAAGAACTAACTTTCACATTAATAGACCATTACCAGACGGATGAAGCCCGTCCGGTAGAGACAGCGAGCGGTGGAGAAAAATTCTTGATAAGTTTGGCACTTGCCTTGGGATTGTCGGATCTTGCAAGTCGAAATGTGAAAGTCGAATCCCTTTTTATCGATGAAGGGTTCGGAACATTGGATCAACATAGTCTGGAGATTGTCATCGCTACTTTAGAAACACTACAGTCACAAGGCAAAATCATCGGTATCATCTCGCATGTCGAAAATCTCAAAGAACGAATCACCACGCAGATTCAAGTTTTGAAACAGAGCAATGGGGTGAGCCATATCAAAATCATAGCATAAAAAAACGCTACACAAAAAATGTATAGCGTCTCCGATCTTCATTATGAAAAAAAACTAATCTTCTTTAATATCTAAATTTTCTTTTACCATTGCACCGATTTCGTCATCCACGAGGATACGACCACAATATTCGCACACGATCACTTTTTTGTGCATACGAATATCCAATTCGTGTTGGGGTGGAATCTTGTTGTGACAACCGCCACAAGCACCTCCGACGATAGGAACGACCGCAAGACCATTTCTTTCGCGTTCACGGATTCGATGATAAGCAGTCAAAAAGCGTTCTTCTATTTTTTCTTTATTCTCGGCTAATTTTTCTTCTAAAATTTTCTCCTCTTTCTCGGTTTCTTGAATAATCTCTTCCAACTCACTCTTCTTGGCTTCGAGGTCATCTTTTCTCTCGTCCAAGCGTTGGCGAACATCCTCGACTTCTTCGGCGATAGCTTCCAATTTCATTCGGTATTCACCAATCCGTTTCTCAGCCAATTGTTTCTCTAATTCTTGAAATTCAACCTCTTTGGTAAGAGAATCATACTCACGATTGTTTTTTACGTTGTTCAGTTGCTTTTTGTATTTTTCTATCAATACGGAGCTTTCCTTTATTTGCAATTCTTTATCCGTAATCTGTTTGTTCAAAGACAAGTTTTCGAGCTTAAAATTGCTGATTCTTGTTTCCAAACCGGCGATTTCATCTTCCAAATCTTGAACTTCGAGCGGCAAGCTACCGCGAACATCTTTGATTTTATCAATTTTGGAATCTATTTGTTGTAAGCTATAAAGTGCTACCAGTTTTCGTTCGACGTTCAAAATTTCTTCTGTTTTCGCAATCGGTTCACGAACGACCTTTTCTTCTTCTACTTTTTTCTTTTTTGCCATATTCCTATGAATTATAAATATTTAACAGGGTTTGTATTATGCACACAAATTCGGGCTGCAAAATTAGGAAATTTTTCAATTAACAAATTAAAAATTAATTCTTTTCCAAATTGTTCACTTTCGTAGTGTCCGATATCGGCAATAATCATTTTATTTTCGTGTTCAAAATACTGATGATAGGTGATATCTCCTGTCAAAAACAGCTCTGCGCCCTTGGCTTTCGCCTGATTTATCAAAAAACTACCTGAGCCACCACACCAAGCAACACGCTGTATCGTTTTGATTCCGGTATCTGTATATTTGATGGTCGTCAGCCCCAATTTTTTCTTGACTGAAGTCAAAAAATCTACAACATTCATCTCTTTTGGCAATTCGCCAATCATTCCTGCACCTACCGTAGCCAATGTATTATCCAATGAATAAATATCATACGCAACTTCCTCATAGGGATGAGAATCCAATAAGGCGGTCACAATTGCCGCTTGCATATAAGCAGGGAAGACCGTCTCTACACGCACTTCTTTTTCCTGATGAAACTCCCCATTTTCCCCCACAAAAGGTTTTGCTTCCGGATTGGCACGAAAGGTGCCTATCCCTTCCACGTTAAAACTCCATTCATCATAATTGCCTATTGTCCCTGCGCCGGCTTCAAAGATCGCAGTACGGACTTCGTCCAAATAGGCAAGGGGAACATAGGTAATAATTTTTTTTAATAATCCTGTTTTCGGACTTAATATCCGGACATTCCGTATTCCCATCTTTTCACCCAAAATCCGGTTAATCCCCATCGACACATTGTCCAGATTGGTATGCATAGCATAAAGCAAGATGTCATTTTTTATCGCTTTGATAAGGCTTCTTTCTATGTAATTTTTTCCGGTTATGCTTTTCAATCCTTTGAAAATTATAGGATGATGAGCGATGATCACATTGTAGCCCAGCTGTATCGCTTCATCCACAACCTCTTCGGTAACGTCCAGACATACCAAAGCTCCTTTCACTTCGACAGAAGCATCTCCCGCCAACAAGCCCGAATTATCATAGGATTCTTGATACGAAGGCGGCGCAAATTGTTCTAAATGCCGTTGGATCTCTCTAAATTGCATAAGTCAAAATATAGGTGATAATCTTTTATTAGGATTCTACTTTTTCAAAATATGAAACAAAACTTCTTCAAAAGTCTAAAAATATTTGTCTCCGGAGCTTAAAATCTAAACATCATCCCAAAACTCGGCATCAATGGCAATTGATAAATCTTTTGTTGAGAAATACGATCTATATAAAACAGATTCATCTGATTGTAAGCGTTTGTAATGTTTGCATTTACCTCCAATTGTGTGTGTTTATTGAAAATGAAGATTCTCTTCATCCCGATATCCAGTCTGTGATAATCGGGCAATCTTCCTTTGTTCAAATCGTCATAGATAATTCCATATTCTCCGTTGGAAGTGATAAAGTCTGTGTCCAATCCACCATTAAAGGTAAGATTTTCAAAATAGCCTTTGGTGAGTGTAAACGGAAATCCGGAGCCAAAATTCCATCGCAAATTGATTTCCCACTGTCTTTTTTCACCGAAGGTGTAAGAGCTTACGAAGTTAACATTGTGTCGCCTGTCGTAGTGAGGCGTATAGGTCTCGATCTCATCCAAGATATTTTCATATTCGCGCGTCACTTTTCCCAAAGAATAAACGAGCCAAATGTACCAGTGTTGGTTTTCATACGAAAGGGAGAAATCCACACCTTTGGCATCTCCTTTTTCAAAAATAAAATCTTTTGTAAGTAGCTTGGGTTCATCCGGAAATTGTAGTTCGTCAAAAAGCTTATTGCGGTTGATATTTGTAAGTTGTGTGAACTTTTTATAATATGTTTCTATATTCAAAGTGATATCTTCCGTAAGGTCAATTTCGGTTCCTAAGACGATATGTTGAGCTTTTTGCAGATTATCTTTTACGGCTTGTCCGTCGTACTTTTTGGGCAAATTTTCGGGACCGGCGAGATATCCGGTAAATAAATTGACGACATCACGATCCGAACGAATGCTAATCAGGTTTTGTGAATAAAGACCGCCTGCCAATTTTATACGGACTCTTTCCGCCAAATTGTATTTCAGGGCGAGGCGCGGTTCGGGGCTTAATTTTGACAAAGAAGCATGATAGTGCATCCTAAACCCCGGTTCCAAAATCAGATTTCCCATGATCCTTTTCATTTTGACAAAAAGTCCAATCTCCGTGACATTTTCCTTTAAATCAAAGATATAGCCATAGTCATTAATGAAATTGTAGGTAGTCTGAAAACCAATCATCTCAAAGCCGTATTTAAATTCATTTTTCCCCAGAAAATATTTAAAATTCAGTCCGGCATTAAAACTATTTATTCCGCTTCGGCGCATCATATCTTCCTCTTTGACGGAGGAATTTAGCAATTTATAATCTGCCATTGCCATTTTGTATTGAGAATACGCAAATTGTGCTTCGATGACCATCGGAAAACCGCTCGGAATAATAACCGTATTGACACCTCCGCCGGTAGCATTCCAGTTGAAATCCGCTAAGGATTTATAATTGGTTACTTTATCATCAAAGTTAAATCCAAAAACATTCACCGTACTACCATTGTTTCCGACAAGAGACAATTTTCCATAAATATCCGTAAAATTAAACGGCAGGCCGTCTTCGTTTACATATTTATAAAATTTTTGGGAACTTTCTTTCAAGTAAGAGTGTTTGGCAGCCATAACAAAACTGAGGCTTGTGGGACTTTTTTGGGTTTCTTTTTTCAGAGGACCTTCGATCAAAATATCACCTCCGAAGGTAGAAGCTCCAATCTTTCCCGCAAAATGCTTCCGGTTTCCGTTGCGGGTACGAATATCCATGATGGATGAGATTCGTCCGCCATATTCGGCATTAAAACCTCCGGTGTAAACATCTGCGGTACGTATGATGTCTGTCTCAAAAACAGAAAACAACCCGATCGAGTGAAACGGATTGTAAACAATCATTCCGTCGAGGAGGACTTTATTTTGTACCGGTGCTCCACCGCGGATATACAATTGCCCCCCTTGATCTCCGGTAAAAACGACTCCGGGTAAAACTTGGATATATTGTGCCAAGTCGGGAGTCCCTCCGGTGGTGGGTATTTGTTTTATTTGTTTTGTGGTAATCTTTACGACCGACGTTTGGGTCTGAGTCCTTGCTTCTTCTCTTCTCTTACCGGTGATTTTCACTTGCTTGAGCTGTACGCTCGAAGGTTTGATATATAGTTTTTTGGAAATAATCTTGTCGTCCATCACCTGAATGGGAATCTCCAATGGTTCATAACCCATATATGTGATTGTCAGCGTATAGCTTCCAACCGGAATTTTGGTGATTAGAAAATTGCCATTGACATCTGTAGAAGTACCGATGGAAGTGCCTTTCATATAAACATTGGTGTAAATAATCGGTTCTCCGCTGTCCTCATCATATACCACTCCCCTTACGGTCCCCGTTTGCGAAAATCCAAACAAACTCATTGCGACAAATACAATCAATGCTATATATCTCTTCATCTATGCTATGTTTCTAATTATCAATCTATAAACATTATCTTTTTCTAATCCCGACAATAAAATATCATCCTACTACAAACCCATTTCAATTCAATGCAAAAATAGACAAATTATTGTGTTTGCAGGAAATTAATTGTTAAATTTTGAAATTATATTGCTATCGCAAAGATATGGGCAGGAAAAATTTGCGCAAGAGAAAGGCTCAGCCAAAGCTAAGCCTTTCGAGGAAAACAAATAAAACAAATTCTATTGAGGGAAGAATCTGAGATATATTATATTAGAAAGCGATGCGAATTTCCAAGCGCGTAGTGAAAAAATCGCGGGGAAGATATTGTGTGTTTACGTGACTTCCTATCAAGGTGGTTTTGATGTGATTGTTGAAGAGCAACATTCCTATTTCGAGGTTTTGTTCGTTGGTTTTCGGGTCGTGAATTTGTCCCACGGCTTTGGCAGCGAGATGAAATTTCAATTTTCCGGGAAAACGATGTTTTACGGCAGCCTGCCATAGTGGAAAATCAGGAGCATCCATTCGCATTATTTCACCCAAAAACAAATTGCTGAATAAAGGTTGGAAAATGGCATTCTCATCCATGTCATATTTTCCGATATAGGCAGCACTGAATTTTGTGTTAGAAGCATTTTCCCACGTCACATTGCGCCCGAGTTTTGCAATGTAAACGAGGCTGTTGTTGTCTTTCATACTTTGAAATACGGGACCGGCTTGCAAAAAGAAATGACCGGGCAATTCAAAATCCAATAAGAATCCCGTGTAGAGCTTATTATCCGGAATATATTCTCCGCTTCCAAACTCATCATAAAGAATCAAACCCACATTGGTAAGATTGAGTACGGGCTCTGAGCTAACTTCTTCATTTCCAAATTCATTTGAGTCACCAAATTCGTTAAAATCGTGATTTTCGTGAAACTCGTCATTGGATTCCAAAAATTCATCTCCGCCTTCCGAAAATTCATCATTTGAAGTATTTGAAGTGATATTTTGATAATGAGGATTCCAGTTAATTACGATACCGGTCATATTCGTTTCTCCCAATTTTTTTCCGATTCTTTCGGTATAATTGGGGTGAATCACACCATAGAGATGACGGTTGGAGCAAAATTGTCCCATACGGGCAAAATTTTTCAACACTGTAGCACTGCGAAAGTTGATATTAAATGCGCCTATTTCTTGATCCAAACTAGCTCCCAAAACTCTTTCATCCACCAAAAAAAAGTTGCCAAGGCGCGTCTCATGTAAACCTAATTTTACTTTGGTTTTCTCCGTTGAATAGCTGTAAAAGAACTGCCTGACTCCAAAATGACGACTCTTCATCTTGTCATCGTTCACCAATGCCGAATTTTTCCAGTTTTTGTAACCTCCTTCGATATAGATACTACTTTTCCCGAAACTATATTCCAGCGCACCCAAGAGCATTCCACCGTTGAGTTGTGAATTTTGTGAGGTGTCATAAGGAGAAGTCATTATTCCGGGTGCCATCGTTCCTTCTACCGCCCAAGACAAAGATGTATTGCCCAGTGGCGTCAAATGAGCACCGATCATACTTCTGCACTCCATTTGTGCATTGACATTGCTCCATAGCATAAGGATTCCAATGAAAATTGAAATCATTTTTACTTTTGTAAATACCTGATTTTTCATACCATTTTATGTTTTAATGTTTTATCCTTTTTTTTGTTTATTTTGTGGTCTTTATATTTTTGATTTTGATGCCTTTCAATACAATATGATTTTCGTGTTCTTTGGTATTGCGAAAAGGCTGAATACTTTTAATTTTACAATCATTCATACATTCTCCACACATAATACATTCTTGATTGTCCAATTTTGAAATATTATTTTCACGCGTAATGGCATTGATATTACAAGCGGTATTGCAGGTTTTGCAGCCGGCACAAGAGTTTGTAATTCCTAAAATTGCCGCACCCGGGAGCTTGGTGACCCAACCGAATATTAGTCCGGCAGGACAGACCATTTTGCAAAACGGACGATGAATAAACAGCGAAGAGATGAGTAATATTGCAAGCAAAATATAGCCGGTCATATTGGGTGAATAGAGATTGAATATGACCTTAAACGGACCTATTTTGCTCCACTCTATCGTCTGTGTAAGTGTGAGTTGTATCAATATTGCCCCTAATAATACATATCGGATGATGCGCATTGTTTTTTGGGCTTTTTCACTTTGAAAAATCTTCACTTTATTTCCGATATATAGAAATTCTTGAATCGCTCCGAGATAACAAACCCATCCGCAAAATACCTTTCCATAGAAATAGGTCAAAACGACAACACCAATGAAAAGCACTGCTGCTGTCCATTTGAGCGAAGCTCCGATCATCCAAAGATAGGTATTTTGAAAACTGGAAATAATACCGGGTCCTCCGCGATAAAAACCTAATATCACGACTGCTGCCAACAAAAACAGAGGACGCAATTTTCGTGTTTTTTCGTGTCTGACAAATATTCCGGCAAGCAAGGTGAAAAACAAAATTCCCATTGCCCAGTAAAATCGATTCCAGTTGGTAGGAGGAGGAGTATCCGCTTCTTCTTCATCCGAAAACTCGCTAAACTCATCCTCATTTTCTCCAAATTCATCTTCGCCGGTGGACATCTCATCATTTTCGAAATCATCATCCTCAGACATCATATCCTCTTTTTTTTCCTCCAATTTATCCGGCGTACTATCAGCCGCTGTCTCATTCCATTCGCCGACTTCCGTCTTAGAAGTCTCTATCTGCGCCGTAGCTTCGGAAAACGTACCTTCTTGAGCATACAGATTGACAGCCAAGAAAAAATACAGAATACTAAATATTTTTACTACATATTTCATCGTGATATACTATTTTGGATTCATACTAAAAAAACACTCACCCCCCCCTTTCTCACAGACAGGGGTGAGTGTAAAAAACCAACAACTATTTATTCAATTTTTACGGTTTCGAGCTTTAGGGAGCCGAATCCACCGTCTTTTTCACATTCTCTGATCGCATTGAGGGATACCTTTTTGCCTTTGGCTCCGGTGATTACGATTTTCAATTTTCGCTCATAATCCATCGAAGATAATTGCTTCCATCCGGTAGATTTGAGAACTTTCATCCCATTAAGCTTAAATTTTGTTTTCTTCAATGCTACCGGACAACTCCGGTGTGTCAATTTTACCATCACTTTGACAATAATGGTGTCTCCAACATGATAAACCTCTTTTTTGCCTTTGAGCACTTCAAATTCTATTTCGCAGGCATTTACCTTTTGAGGGGCAAAAGAAACAATCAGCATTCCTGCGATTATGATCAACATCCATTTTTTCATCTTTTTCATTTTTATTAACAATTATATCATATCTATTTTTGTTAGTGAATATAAACTAACTATTTTGAATAAATTTTTTTACGGTTTGAGAATCAGGTCAATAGAATGAATCAATTTTTTCCCTTCTTTTTGAAGACAGAAACCATAAGCGTTTAAGTTCCAATTTTTTACAAGGAGTCGCAATGAACCCATAATGATGAGCGCCAGACTTCCGTTATCTACATCTGTTCTTACATTTTTTTCTTTCTTTCCCTTGTCAATAATCATTTCTACCGTTTTTTGGTTCCGGTTTTGAATTTCAATCACTTGATTTTTCAACACAGTCTCATTTTTGAAAATCTCTTCGGAAAAAATAACGGATACCAGAGAGGGTGTTTCAGAGAAGACATCTATCATTTTGGAAAACATAAAACGAATTTTTTCGATAGCACTTCCTTCAAAAGTCTCCATAATATCAGAAAACATTTCGCTCATTTGGTTGAAACTATCCAATATGGCAAGCAAAATATCCACCTTGCTCGCAAAATGCCTATAAATAGCGGGTTCGGAGATTCCAATTTCTTTTGATAAATTTTTGATTGTCAGCCCTTGAATCCCCTTATTGGCGATAATTTCTATCGACTTTTCTATTATCTCTGTTTGTCTATTAGATAACTCCATAATGTTAGTTAGTATTCACTCGCAAAATAAATACATTTTTTGATACAAAATACAATTAATTTATTTTTTAACTTTTTTTTAAAGAAAATATCAAAACGGAGGAATGACGATGCAAAATTGAAGAATGAGTGGTTAGTGGTTAGTGGTTAGTGGTTAGTGATTAGTGATTAGTGGTTAGTGGTTAGTGATTAGTGATTAGTGGTTAGTGGTTAGAGGGTTTGTTTTACGGTGTTTTTGGTATGGTGTTGGTGGAGAATTGAAAATTGAGAATTGAGAATTGAGAATGAGGTAATGAGGTTGGGTGTTGGATGTATCTATTAGCTACTAAGGTTTTTAAGCTCCGGAGAAGGTAAATTATTGTAGCAGTCATTACGAACAAAGAGAGGAATCCCCCGGCGTAT
>CAZLTF010000100.1:0-2511 GCA_964562195.1 uncultured Bacteroidales bacterium
TCTCATCTCAAGTGGCGAATATTTGCAGCAACAAACATCTTTTTCGTGAAAAACTCAAAAACATCTACGGTGCTGTACCCTACAAAGTTTTAGACCGCTCCCTCAATATTCAAAACATCACTTTCCCAGCAATCGTCAAGCCGGTAGATAGTCAAGGCCAAAGAGGCATATCGGAAATCACATCTACACAACAGCTATTGGATGCCTATAAAAAAGCCATATACTACTCTAGAAAAAAAGAGGCTCTTATTGAAGAGAAGATCGAAGGTTCGGAGGTATCGGTTCATACATATTTAAAAGATGGTGAAATATTGTTCTTTTTGCCGTCTGACAGAATTTCGTGGGATTCCTTTGAAGGGGGAATCATTCACAAACATCTGTTGCCAGCCACTGTTTCTCGTGATGGCATTAAAAACTTGTACCATCTTGTTTCAGAAGTGATCGAGACCCTTGAAATCAAGAATGGTCCAGTATACTTTCAGATTAAAATGAGAAGAGACCACCCTTATCTCATTGAAGTGACACCAAGACTCGATGGGTGTCATATGTGGCGTCAAATTTACAAATCCACAGGAGTCAACCTTTTAGAGATCACGATCAGACACTTGATGGATCTCCCATTTGAAATCCCCAAAAGGCTTGCCGTAAGACCCTCGACTCTGGAGTTTCTTTGTCAAGTCCCAAATCAACCTTTTCAAAAACAGCCAATTGCGAAAAATGCATGTTTTCACGAATTTTACTACCGGGAAGGAGACATCGTTCAGCCCATGAACGAGCAATATGAAAAGTGTGGTTATCAAATCATCATGGATGAAAAAGATGTCTAATAAAATCAAACTCGCTATAACGGGAGGAACGGGCTTTCTAGGAAAATATTTCATACAAGAATATAAAGAAAAATACAATATCGTGATTATCGCTAGAACAAAACGTGAAAACTCCAAAAACATGGAAATCAGAGAAACAGATTATTCGATCGAATCACTGAAACAGGTTTTGCATGATTGTGACGCAATATTACATTTGGCTGCTGAACGACTATATCAAAGACAAAGTACCGATTTTTTGCACAATCTAAAGATTGATCACAACGTGTTCACTTGTGCCAATCAATACAATATTGAGAATATTGTTTTTGCCTCAACAATAGGCGTCTATGGCTCCTCTTCTATGCCTTGGACGGAATGGACAACTCCTCAGCCCGATAATCTTTACGCATTGGCAAAATACCAATCGGAAATCGCTGCACAATATTTCAATCGCCAAGGAATGTATATCAAAATACTGCGAATTGCACAGGTTTTTGGACTCGGTGAGTACAAACATAGTGTAATATCTACGTTCATAGACAACTGCGTCAACAATCGACCTCTCCAAATCAAGGTCAAAGGGATCCACAGAGAGTACATCTATATCAAGGATCTAATCAGAGCTTTCGATATCGCCCTTTCAAACCCCAACAAACATGGTATCTTTAATGTTGGAACAGGTGTATCAGCCACAATAGAAGAACTGGCTTTAACTATCGCAAAGGCTTTTCGTAAACTCCACTTAGTACAAATACATAAAAATATTCAAGTACTCGATCAAAAAACCCTCATGGACTCTTCACTGTTTATGAAGACATTCCATTGGAGACCTACTTTTTCACTTGAAAAGGCCGCCGAAGATATTGCGTACACTCTACAAGAAGAAAAAGAGGTTTTTGATGGAAAATGAAATAATCAACAGCAAAATAGATCCCACATCCCAAATCTATCTAGGGGCAAGAGTCAAAAATTCATTTTTGGGTACAAACACTATCGTTGGTAATTTCAGCAGAGTAGACAATTCACGATTAAACGATTTTTGTCGAATCAACAGAAACAATCATATTTTCGAAACCACTATGGGAAAACACACTTATACCGGAATGAACACCGTAGTCATGCATGCAGAAGTCGGTTCGTTCTGTTCGATCAGTTGGAGTGTAAGTATAGGAGGAGCCCACCACGACTTTACGAGAATTTCTCAGCATGCATTTTTATACAACAAGTGGGATCGCCTACGGCCCAAAAATACTAAAATCCCCTACAACCGTTTTTCAAAACAACTAAAAATAGGGAGTGATGTTTGGATTGGAAGTGGTGCTGCGATCATGCGGGGTGTATCGGTCGGTACTGGTGCAGTAATCGGAGCCAATAGCGTTGTAACGAAAGACATTCCTCCATACGCTATTGTCGTAGGCAACCCTGCAAAAATTATCAAATATAGGTTTGATGATGATATCATAACGCTTCTATTAAAACTCAAATGGTGGGAAATGGATGATTCTTTCATTACAGATCATTTTCATCTATTGTCAGAACACCCTACCAAAGAGATTCTCCAAAGTCTTTTGCAGAAAAAGGGAAAGAGTGATTCCGTTTAACAGACCGCCCGTCACGGGAAACGAAGAGAAGTATCTCGTTAAGGCTCTCGAAAATCAAAGGCTCAGTGGCGATGGACCTTTCGGTCAGTCATGCCAACGGT
>CAZLTF010000101.1:0-7526 GCA_964562195.1 uncultured Bacteroidales bacterium
AAAGAATTAGAAACACGCTTTGATAAGTGGATGTTTATTCTGAAAAACCTACCGAAACTTGATAGGATACCTGTTGGGTTGAAAGAAAAAATATTTTGAAAACTCTTTGAGACTGCTGAGATTGCAAAACTTAAACCGGAAGAATATAAACAATATGAAGCAAGCGTAAACGCATATCGGGATATCTTTAATATTAAAAATACGTATCTTGAAAAAGGAAGGATGGAAGGGAAGATTGAAATTGCAAGAAACATGCTCTCAAAAGGAATGGAAGTATCAGTGATAGGTGAAATAACAGGATTGACAAAAAAAGAGATTGAAAAACTAAGAAGATAAATAGGGGCTGGCACATCCCCTATTTTGATAATATGAAACCAAATATCATTTTTTCATCAGTCCCAGACCTTCCAAAGCAGAAGTGTCTTCGGGTGAAATCATCAAAACTTTATTAAATAAAACCTTGGCTTCACGCATTTTGCCCAATTGGTAGCTTGTCCAAGCATACATCAGCAGATAGTCATAAGTGAAAGGATATAAATCCACATCTTTTTTGAAATACGGATAGGCTTTTTGATAGTCTTTGCGTTCATAATAAATCAAACCGAGGCGGTAATTGGCAATCACATTATTGGGAGAAATTTTCAAGATTTCTTGATATATTCCTATGATATCATTCCATTTGCCAAGGGCAGCTTTGGGATAGATTAATCCGAATTTTGCTTCCTCGCCGTAAGGCATCAAAGAGATTGCTTTGTTGTAGAAGGAGATGGATTCGGTAAATTTTCCCGCCTCATACGTCAGCCAACCCAGCCGGAGATTGAGTTCGTAAGAGTCTTCGACATATACGGTTTTGAGTATTTTTACCGCATTGGTGAAGTCCGCTTTTAATTCCAATTGATAGCTCTCCTGAAAAGCTTTCCGGATCGTATTTTGTGCAAAAACAAGGTTACCTATCAATAAACCGGAGACGATTAGCAATACTTTATTCATATTTTTATGTTTTTGATTGTGTGACTTTTAATTTTTGTAATTCTTTATAATTTATATTTGATCCCAAACAATACGGATCCCGATGGGATATCATATTGCTGATAATTATCATCTATTTTCACTTTTATAGACTCATTAAACTGCTGAAAGGAAGCATACAATAAGCATTTTTTTAATATCAAAAATTGTAAATTTATCCCATAATAATATTTCATGCTATTCTGTTGAGAATAAATGACATATCCATTATCATCATAATAATTTTGTGTGGAGCCATACATCCCGAAAGGCTCTGCCCAGAGATTTTTTATTAATTTCAGTCCTATTTTGTGTTTTATTATCAACGGATTGGGCTTTGATTGACGCTGGGCTTGATACATCACATTTGTATAGAAATACAAGCGATCATTACCCCATGGATACCACGTTATTCCGATGGAAGGATAAAACATTCCGGCAGTGTCTTGCGGTGAATAATTGACACCTGCGGTGAAATCCAAGTTTCCTGCATTTTGTTGATAAAAGAAGCCGAAAATATGTTTTTCATTCTTTCCTTCGGAATACAAATCCGTAAGTGTATCTTCGGGGATTGCTATGGAATTGGTGAGGATATAGTGATCATTAAGCCAAAATCGTTTTCCATATCCCAATAGATATTGCGTACTCAGATACAGGTGATTTTGATTTACTTTTTCTTCCCATCCGGATATTTCCCAATCCCTGTTCCGGTATTGGTTTTCTTCTTTCATCCACATAGGAGCAAGCGTAAACTTCCAATTTTTAAGGGGTTGAAAATCAAAATAGAAAGCATAATAATCTCTTTGTTTTGTGGATGTTTGAATGGAGTCGATATTTTCTTCTTCCGGTAATTTTTGTGGGAAGAAATAATGCTTGGACTCCACTCCGGTCATGCCGAAAGCATCTCCTGAACAAAAATCCGATTTCTCCGCCAGATTTTGATAATCAACACACAATTTGCGAGCATCAACAAAGCGTCCGGAAAATAAATAGGCATAATATCTATATTCCATCAAAAGTAAATCTTGACTCTGCGACAAATCCAAATTTTCAAAATATTGCAAAGCTTTTCGATATCGTTTTTTATGATAATAAGCTGCCCCGAAGCGCAAATCCAAAGTATAAGACTGCATATTTTGCTGTTTGGCAATTTTACTCTTTTGAATAAGACTATCCCATTGTTTCTGAACAAAGAAAGCATAGGTTTCATTCTCCATTTTCAAAAATGAAGTCTTATTTTGACCATACAAAGCGGTCAAAAGACTTGCCAAAAATGTTAATATTATGAGTATTTTTTTCATTTATGATTTGACAATTTTTCGATTCAATTTTATTGTTTCTCCGTTTTCGATAAAAGAAAATGATTTCAACCCTCGCTCATCTGCCTCAAAAGAATATTTGACAATATCCAAGGTTTTTTTTCCAAAATATCGTATTACTTCGGAATGAAAGAAAATTTCGGTCGGAAATAGTTCATCATCCGTATTGTCATAAGTAAAGTAATATTTGGTTTTCAGAAAACGATAAAAAGGAGCAATCCAATCTTGCAAAAACCTTCTCCAAGAGTTGAATGTCAGATGAATAGGGAGTTCGTCTTCCAATCGCATTCCACGATAATAGCCCGCTTGAATACGGTACAATCCTTGATAAAACCGGTATAGCATTGAATTTTTGTCACCGATGAAATTTTTGAAATAATGAATCAATCCGTCATTATAGAAGTATGCAATGGATTGTGATTTTTCTTCATAAAAATAAGTTTGATTGTAAGCATCTACCGCTATTTCCCAAGAGATATTGTGAGTTATTCCATTCTTTTCAAATGTAAAATGTAATTTTTCGCCCGGCGTATATTTGAGCAATCTTTCCAGGAGCGGATGAGTTTTTACATTGGAGATAAGATCATTTTTTTCGGGTTTTTCAAAAGTACGAAATTGAAAATTTCCCTCTTCTTTGGAAATATAATATGAGATCGGATAATCCAAGGTGGGCGAACCAACATAAGGTGAGGCTTGCAATTGAAAATGAAGATGAGGTACCGGTGAACGCCCCGAATTGCCTACCTGTCCCAAAATGTCTCCCTGCCTTACAAAGTCCCCGACCCGAACTTTGATAGTGTTCAATTTTAAGTGACTAAGTTGAGAATAGAGGTAATCCGTATGTTTGATAACAATACTATTGCCCCAATTTTGGAGCGTATTCACCTCTCCCACAGCATTATCCACGACATTGTCCACGATATTGACAATAAACCCGTCTGCCGGAGCAATCACGTTTTTTTCATACGCATAATAATCCGTTAATTTTTTGCCAAAGCCTTTAAATTCTTGATGGTTTTCATCTTCGATAACAAAATCCCAGGCGTGTTTCCAGTTCTCTTTATGTGTAAATTCTCCGTTGTGGGCTTGCGAAACCGACCATTCACCCCAGAAGGGCAATCGAATGGGGAAAAATTCCAATTCTTTGAAACGCAATTTTGCATTATTGAAGAAATACAAATTGTTTTCGGGAGAAAACAATTGAACGACCGGCTCTACCAATTCACCTCCGGTGTGTAGGCGAAGTTTCAATGCATAGAGAAATAGAATTACGATCAGATTGAAAGGCAAAGAATAGACCGAGAGTGAAAATGTATTTAAAATTTCCATTGATCCAATGGTAATCAATACTACTACCGGCAATAAAATCACAACCCATAAATAGCTGGAACGCGAAGGAATAAGAAAAAATCCTCCAATGGCAACGGAAGTCAAAATAAAGTTGAATCCAATGAATGAGTACTGCAAACTATTGATGTCCGCACCGATGATAAAATAAAATAAATATGCTGTGTAAAACCCTAATAATGAGAGAGAAAAGCTGATTCTCGAAGTAATCAACAAGCCCAAAGCAATAATCCAGCCTGCCAAAATATTGTATTGAAAAAAGATAGCTCCGAGCGACAATAGATAGATTCTCAAAGAATCCGGAATCGGGAATTTTGCGACGTAGTCGTAAATATTGAGTATCGTTTTCCCTCCGAGTGCATATAACTCATTGGCAAAATAAATACCGCGTTCGCTAATGCCGATATCTCCAAAATTTCCGGCAGACAACAATACGATCCATATCCCCAGCAAAAACGGAAAACTCAAAAACGGCAATCCATATTTTCCAAACCAAGCTTGGAGCGTAATGGTCAGAAAAAAAGTCAATACCGAAAGCATTATTACCACCAAATACAACTCCCACGAAGGTTGAAAGAAAAGTCCTGTCCCAAGACCTACCAGCAAGCTGTTGAATGCGAAGAGTCCCTCTTTGAGTTGTAAGCGGTTGTAACCCATCACAAAAGCTAATAAATTGCTCACTATCACGGCAATAAATCCGGCAATACCCGCATACAAATCCAAGAAGCTAACACCCAGTAGCAGCCACGCCAATGACTTGCTATTGGAAAAAAATATCTGCGCATAGGTCGCCAATTGTGCTTGCCCGAGAATCTGTATGTCTTGTTTCCGGATCATGGGCTTATTCAAAATAGTTAAAAAACTTTTCAAATCGAACTTTCAAAATCTCAACTTTGCCCTTGGCTTTTTCGATGGACTTTATCCTCATCAAGGCATGTAAATCCTCTTCGATATCATTGAAAAAGTAATGCAATTGATCAAAAGTCTCACCGGAATAGGAGTCATCCATCAAAACGACTTTTGCGTCATCAAAAATATCTTTGCCCAATTGTCTGTACGCTTCCACTTCTTTTGCCTCGAAAGAGGATAATTTTTTTACGATGGAGTGCATCGTGGCAATGGATTTTTTGTTCACCGTCCATTTCTTACCTTGATTGAGATGCAAACGATGTTTGTGTCCCATCCTTTTGTGTCTGAAAGTGCCAAAATCATAATCATAAAGAATTTTGGCGATGACTTCTATTTCCGTTTCACTATAGCTCAGCTTCGGCATCAGATTGAATTTGCGAACAGAGCCGGGCATCAAGGTATTTTCCTCCGAAGGATGGTTTACCCAACCCACGATTGCTTCTACAAATTCATTTTTCTCCGGAAAAGAAGGCAAATAATGTTCTTTGACACGCATCATCGGAGGCGCAATCATACTCCCTTTACGAGCCGGATCAGGCTTGGGAAAGTGACAGATAAAACAGCGCTTCTCCATCAACTCATAGGCGGATTTGTTGAACGCTTCTTGTCTGTTTTCTTTTTCTAATTTTACTTCTTTCTTTTTCTCTATCGGTTGTGTTTGATTTCCACAAGCCCACATCATCAATACAAAAATAATTCCTGCCAAACTCTTCATTATCAATCAATTTAATACTTAATCTATTCGGGCAATATCTTATTAATCTCTACGCTGAAAACATCCTGCCCATTTTCTTTGCCCATATTCATAGCTTCTTGGTTTTGCATTATTTGTCCTCCGACTAAGTCGAAATTGTATGTATGAGGATTTTGAAACCAATTCTCTATGTTCATCGTCAAAATAACTTCAATCTTACTATTGCTACTCACGTTGAAGGCCGAACCGGGCAGAGAAACCCGAAACGAATTGTCAATAAATGCGGTATCCGGTTGATATTGTTGTCCGCGTCCCATATGAAAGTTGAAGGCTTTGAGTTCTCCATTGGCAGTTTGCCATTTGCCGTTCAATTTCATATAGTGGTAGCCTCCTCCAAGTGGTTCGGGCCAAAGCATATTGCACTCCGGAGGGTCGGTAAACATAAACGAAGCATTATCCGTATCATCAAAACCAAAATTAAAAGCGATAGAATCATAATCTCCCAATTCAAACTCATTGTCCAGCTTCCAAGTCCAAGTGCTTTCGATGTCCGTGTCCACATAGTGATTCCAATCCGGCAAAGAATGATATGCTTTGCCATCTTTGAAAAAGTCAAGTCTTGAAATAAAATATTGTATTTCATTGACCATAAACGGATTGCCGGCTTTATTGACATAAATCAAAGAATCATATATCAGGGGTTGATGATTTATCCGGTGTTCAAATCGCATCGTAATACTTCCCGGAATATCCTTCTCTTTTTCTTCGCAAGACCATATCAATACAATGATCAACAAGGCAAAGATGGTGCTATTATAAAAATTTTTTTTCATATTTATCTTCTTTTTTTCTTTCTATACGGTGTTCCACTCTATCGCAATACCGGTTGTTTTTGCATTCGTTTGTTAATCTGACGATTGATTTTTCTTCTGAAAACTTCTCAAATAATTTACTAAATACCATACTTTTTTTTCCGGATAATCATCACCATAGGCTTTCATTGCCGTGCCTTTTCTTCCTTCGGAAATTTTATAAAAAAGCGTTCCGTCACTCTGTTTCTGAAAATCATCTTCGGTAAAATCAACGGGGGTGATCACATCATTTCCTTTGCCGTCTGCCAGATGACATACTGCGCAAGTTTTTTTGTAAATTTTCTGTCCGGTCTCGAGTCCTTTATCCGGATAAGGATTTTTTACTTTTTGATATTTCTCGGGAATTTCCCACGTGGGAAATGCAAATGCGAAAAAAACAAACAAACTCGCTATAAACAAAACTCTTTTTACAATTTCTCTTTTCATATATATTTCATTTTCAATTATTTACCTGTCTTCCCCAATTTTATTTTCTGTATTTTTTCAACCTTATCCATCTTTTTTGGGAGAAGACTTTCTTCCTATCTATCATATAAATTTGCTTTCTTGCAAAATGAATATGAAGTCAAGCATTGGACATCATAAAACAAGATGTGTTTAACACAAAAAAACACTCCAAAAAGGAGAAAAAAACAAATATAAAATTAATTTTTATTAAAATTCCATTTTCGAATCAAATTAAAACCGATAACAAATTCGCCTTTTAGAATACTGTTGGCGTTGTACACCATATTGCGTGCGGGATTGACACTTTGATAATTGGAAAGGAAAATCTGAAAACTATGTCCGGCAGTAGCAAATTCAACACCGGCGCTAAGATTTGGTTTTCCATACCAATCTTGACCTTTGCGAGGTCGTGGACGATTTGCCAATGCAGTGATATTTGAACCATATTCAAATAAAATCAATGTGCCCGGTGTCAGACGGATTTTGCCCGAAAAAGTAAAACCCCAATTATCATGTTTCATATTGTGATAAAAAGCAGAATCAATCAGATTGTAGTGGGCATAATCTCCGGATAACTGCAAGCTTAATATCCGGCTACATTTCCGCGAAACACTCAATCGATTGAAATAGGTCAATTGTTGAATAAACTTTTGATAGTAGTCTGCATTTTGATTTTCAATATTCACGATTGCGGTATAAGTCAATGTTACGGGCATAAATTCAGAGCGCGTTTGCTCCAACAGTTTGTATTGAAAACCGAAATCGGCAATCATAAAAGTCTTTGTCAATCCACTCCATACCGATAATTTATCATTTATTCCATAAGCCAAACCCATTCGCATATTTGCCATTGCATACAGACCGAAAACATCTTTGTATCCGTTGGTTATCGTTCCGAAACGGTGTTCCAAATCAAATTGTAGTGTATTG
>CAZLTF010000102.1:0-6393 GCA_964562195.1 uncultured Bacteroidales bacterium
TATGATCAAGAGCAATATAATGCTGCCATTTTGATTTTTGAAGATTTGATTCATGACTTGAAACACTCCCATTCACAGATAAAAGTAAATTCCGAACTCTATGAGGCGGTTTGTTCATTTGAACTTTTGCATAAAGATGCACCCCAAAAATTAGCAAGATTTATGGAACGACATTCCAATCATTCCAATGTAAATATTGTCCGTTTTTATTTAGGGAAAGATGCTTTTGACAAGAGAAAATATGCCAAAACATTACGCTATCTGAAAGAGGTCGAGACAAGTTCACTATCACCGGATCAACGCATCGAATTGATGTTCAAACAGGCATATTGTTATTTTAGATTGCATAAAGAGAAAAAAGCTCAGGTACATTTCAAGAAGTTGATGAACGGCAAATCGAAATATGCTTCTGTTTCCCATTATTATTACGCACACATTGCATATATGCAAGGACAGGATGATGTTGCAGTTCAGGAGTTTACAAAATTGCTTCGGGATTCCAAATTTAAGAAAATTGCACCCTATTATTTGTTGCAATTGGATTTTAAAGCAAAAAAATATAAGAAAGTAATCTCTTCGGGGAAACAATTATACGAAGTAGCAAGCCGCAAACGTAAGCCTGAAATTGCCCGTGTTATGGCAGAGTCCTATTATCGTTTGGAAAAATATGAGAAAGCAATTCCTTATTTTGAGGATTACAAAAAATTGCATCGTGTTTCGCGGGATGAGTCTTTTGAATTGGGATTTTGTTATTTCAAAACCGGACAAATCAATAAAGCCGTGCCTCTGTTTGAGAAAGCTTCCAAAGGAAAAGATACCTTGGCACAATATGCTTACTATCATTTGGCAAATGCCTATTTGAAGAATGATAAAAAACAATTTGCCAAAAATGCTTACAAAAGTGCTTATCAACTTGGATTTGACCGCAATATCACAGAAAATTCCCTCTTCAATCATGCTCAATTGGCTTTTGAGTTGTCTTCCGACCCATACAGCGAAGCAATCAAAGCCCTCAAAGCCTACCTAAAAGCCTATCCCGACAGTGAAAAACATGACGAAGCATATCAATTTTTGTATAAAATATCTTTGTCCACCAAAAATTATGAATATGCACTGAAGGCGATAGAAAATATCAAAAATAAAACTACGGCTATCCACAAACAATATCAAAAGATACTCTATTACAGGTCATTAAAGTATGTAGAAGAGCATAAATGGAAAAAAGCAAAAGAATCATTGACGCAGACAATAGAACATAATTATTCACCGCAAACTACGGCTTTGGCAAATTTCTGGATAGGAGAGTTGTTTTTTCAAGAAGGAAATTATTGGGCTGCAAAGAAATATTATGAAACTTTTATCAATTCAAAATCTGCCAAAAATACAGAATTGTATGAGAAAGCTTATTATGGCTTGGGATATGTTCATTTCAATCGAAAAAAATATTGGGAAGCCTTGAATAATTTCAAAAAGTATGTCGGGATAAGCAATGATTCCAATGGGAATACAGTCTCGGATGCCTTGCTCCGTATGGCAGACTCATATTTTATGCTCAAACGTTATCAAGATGCACAGAAATATTACAAAAGTGCTATGGACAATGGCAGTGTGGACAAAGATTATGCTACTTATCAAGAAGCTATGATTTATGGTGCATTGCGCAATCAGCGGGATAAAATCAAGACTTTGCAAGGTCTTATATCGCATTTTAAACGCTCAATCTATGTGCCCAAAGCATATTATGAACTGGGTAATACATATTTGATTGTAGGTGACTATGATAAAGCAATGAAAAATTATAAGTCAATTGTCAAACGCTTTCCAAATAATACGCTCACCGTCAAAGCCAGACTCAAAATGGGACTGATCTATACCAATACAGGACAAGAAGACCTCGCTCTGAAAACCTTCAAGGGAGTCGTGGCGGATTATGCCGGCACCGCTACCAGTAAAGAAGCTCTGGTAAGCATCGAAAATATTTATACGGATATGAATAAAGTGGATGATTTCTTTAAATATGTCAAAACACTTTCTTTTGCAGATGTTTCTCTGTCCAAACAAGATTCGCTTTCTTTTACGGCTGCCGAAAACACCTATTTCAATGGCAATTGTAAGGAAGCTATTTCCTCTTTTGATAAGTATATAAAAAAATATTCACAAGGTCAGAATATCATAAAAGCATCTTATTATAAGGCGGATTGCCACATTAAATTGGGGGAAACTGATCCGGCATTGGAAGATTTGTTGCGGGTTATCTCTTATCCCAAAAACGCGAAAACAGAAGGTGCTCTAAAAAAAGCTGCCAAAATCTATATGGATAAGAAAGATTTTGCAAAAGCAAAAGAAATGTACGTGAAATTAAAAGAAATGGCTGAGTCCAAAGAAAATATCCTTATTGCTCAATATGGAAAGTTGAAATGTGAATACCAATTGAAAGAAAATGATTCATTTCTAAACACTTTTGATGAACTGATCAAAATGGATAATTTGGAAGAGAGCAAAAAGGTGGAAGCCTACCTGATGAAAGCCAAAACCGAATTGAATCTTGATGTGAAAGATTTGGCTTATCGTGATTTTGAAAAAGTGATCGAACTTTCGGATGCTGTACAAGCTGCTGAATCTCAGTACAATCTCGCTTATCTGAAGTTTATGGATAATGATATCAAAAGTGCAGAGAAATTTATCTTCGAAATGATTAATAAGTATTCTGCTTATGACTACTGGGTCGCTAAATCTTTTATCCTTCTGGCGGATGTCTATTTGAAAAAAGGCAATCAATATCAAGCGGAACAAACTTTGGAAAGCATTATCGACAATTACGAAGGAGAAGGAAATCTGAAAGATATAGCTATTAACAAACTCCGGATTTTGAAAGAAGGAGATCAAAAAATGACAAGCGAGCAGGAAGAAGAAGATGGCGAAGAAGTGCTTATTGACAGTGAGTTTTAAGAGTATCAAACGGATAGTAGATGATTAATGAAGAAAAAAATAAAAAATATGAAATATATTAGCAAAATTGTTCCGGGTTTAATCGTATTATTGTATTTTCCCGTACAAGCACAGAATAACAAAGAGCTTGAAGGAGAGGAAATAACTGTTGAAGCTTCTTTCAAACCGGAAATACCCAAAGTAATGAAAATCAGAGTACAACCGGAATTTCCGAAGGAGGAAATGAAGAAACCTGATTTTCAATATCAACTCGAACCGGTGACTATGAATAGCGAAGTTGTCCTCAAACCGATCGTGGCGGCAAGGGTCAAAAAAGAGTCCAACCGCAAACATTTTCCGGGCAACTACCTCAAAGCCGGATTGGGAACTTATCTCAATCCTCTTATCGAATTTAGTGCTGCAAGCAAACAATCCAAAGAGTGGGCATTGGGATTATTTCTCAAACATAAGTCGATGTGGGGGAAAATGGATAATTATGCCTATCCGGGATATAATAATAATGCTGCCAATGTGTATATAAAACGCTTCTTTGACAGAAACGCCATTGAGTTTAAACCCTATTATACGAGAAATGATTTCCATTATTATGGAATATGGGATGCAGATACTACCATTGCAAAAGAGTTTACTCCTGCCTCCTCGATTTCTATGATGGGAGGGGATATTCGCTTTTATTCTCATATCAAAGATGATGATATGCTGTATAAAGACATTCGTTTGCATTACAATTTTTTATCATCCTTCTCTGACTTCTATGAAGACGATATTCAGGAGCATTCTATTGTGTTAAATGCTCACCTTTATAAAAATGTATTGTGGTTTAAGAACACGGATATTCAACGTATCGGAGGTAGGATTGTGACTGATTTTGTTCAACGTTATTCCTCTTTGATGGGTTTGGTCAAGATAATGCCACGCTATGAGTTTGGAATGGGAATATACAATTTCCAAGCAGGATTTAATCTCGATGTAGCCAAGCGTGCTTATACGAAAATGGATTTCTTTCCATTCATCCGCTTGGAGGTAAATGTACTCCCTGATTATCTTAAAATCTATCTGAAAATTGATGGTGACGAGGAGCATCTCTCTTATCAAAATATTTTATCACAAAATTTCTTCTCAGCCAATGTTCCATCATTTTTTGAAACGGACAAAACAAGTGATCTGATGGTGACCAAAAGCCGTTTTATTAAAGAAGCGGGCATCAAAGGAAGTATTGCCAAAAGTCTTGATTTTGATTTGAGTTTTATGAATGCCAATGTGGAAGATATGCTCTTTTTCTCTCCCCAATATCTCAAGTGGGGATCGGAAACACAAAACTATTTGAATGTAGCTTATACTCCCGTCTTTGATACTGTTAACTATTCTCGCTTAGCACTTGATATGAACTACCATCAGTCCGGAAAAATGGACGTGCTATTCCATTTTCAATACGATAACTATAGTACCTCTCATCTTGATTTTGCCATCTTGAAGCCCGACTTTTCATCCTATCTATCGCTATACTACACAATTAATGAACAGATAAAGGTGAAAAGTACTGTATTGTATATGAATGCCCGGAAATATTATTCTTTTTCGACCGAAAATACCGGCAATCTAATCGAAACCACTCCTGTTATTGACATCAATATTGGTGGAGAATATACGATTAATAAACAATTTTCGGCATTTTTGGAATTAAACAACCTATTGAATCGCTACAACTATCTTTTGGCATGCTATCCGGCAATGCGTTTCAATGCAATGGCGGGCGTGAAATTTCGTTTCTAAGTCTAAGAGTTATATGAATCTTGCGACGGAAGGGAGAATAAGGGGGCATTGGTTCGAAATATTCACCGGTATAAATCTAAAAAAAGCCGCTCAACAGCGGCTTCTTTTGTGGAGCATATCGGAGTCGAACCGATGACCTCTTGACTGCCAGTCAAACACTCTAGCCAACTGAGCTAATGCCCCATATTTCTGTCTGCAAAGTTAAGAATCTTTTTACTTTTGCAAATATTTCATTGAGTTTTTAGTGTGTAAATCCTAACTGTTTCTGTTTGAGAATAATGTAAAGGATATCGTTCAAAAAAAAGGTGTTAGATCCGAAGGTGTTTTGTATGAAAAGACTATTTATTGCGATTAAGATTGTTCCAAATCAAGAGTTTTTGTATCAATATGAAGTAATTATGCTTTGTCTGAAAGCTAATAAAATGAATTGGATACAGCCAGATCATTTTCATCTCACATTAAAATTTCTGGGATTGATCGCCGATGACAAAATTGATGAGATTGAACAAGAACTAAAACAGGTACATTTCAAACCTTTTGTCATTTCTATCGAAAAACTTGGAATCTTTGGAAGTCGCTATAAACCCCGTGTGTTGTGGACAAAAGTTCAAGATAACGGCGAGATGCGAATATTAGCAGAAGAGATTATTGAGCGTATGCATAGAATAGGTTTGAAAAGAGACCGTCAAAATTTTGTCCCTCATCTAACGCTTGCCCGTATTAAAAATATCCCCGACAATATGTATTTTCAACAAAAACTTCAATCCGTCAAAGGGACTTTTTTTCAAGAATACAGGGTCGATGGATTTCACCTTTATCAGAGTATTCTTTCTCCTAAAGGAGTCAAATATCGTAGTCTCTCATATTTCCCGTTTACACAATCAAAATGATTTGTTCAGTCAAAAAACAAACAAATTCAAAAAAGTTTCTTAGCGATATTTTCATTTTTTTCAATTAGCTGATACGCAACACCGAATATCAAAAAATAAATCTCATCCAAAATAACTCTTTTTTAAAAAAATTGCCATTTCTTTGATTGGTCTCATTTTAATATTTTCTCTATCTCAGTATATGATTTTCCTGATATGTCTGCAATTTCTTGAATGGACAAACCCTTCTTAAATAGATTTTTTAACATTAAAATATTCTGCCTTCTCTCTTCTTCTGCCTTCTGCTTTGCTTCTTTCTCTTTCTGCTTTGCTTCCTCTATTTGTTTTAAATATTTCTCTTCTTGTTCATCAAAAATATCATCTATCTCTTCTTCTATTTGCAATTGGTGACGGAAAGCCTCATCTCTGGCTGCTCCTTCCAAATATCTTGCAATATCTGCAAAATCTTTTGGAATATCTTGCAAATCAATAATGTATCTTTCTTCTGTTATCCAAGCTTGATTAAACAAACTTAGAAATTGCTCTAACCTACTTCGTCTTTTGTCCGGAAGTCGTAATACTTGGATAATATGAGACCGATGCGTAAGCTGGTCGATAAAAAAACTGTTAACAGTTAAAGTCTCTTTATTAACAGAATTGATAATATGACGATTGACGGTAACTGCCATATAAGGCAAATCATCCAGGTTGTAACCCAAAATATAGATGGTGATTATCGGATATGTCTCTTTAAGCGTTCTTTTGCCTACTTGACTTACTTTGTCGGCTTTTGCATAATTTA